>CAYRQC010000372.1:0-10542 GCA_964426265.1 uncultured Phycisphaerales bacterium
GCGTCGACAGCAGGTCGTCGTCGCCGGCACGCGCCGACGCACCACCCCGCGGCGCGAGCATCGGCGCATTCGCCACGAGCTGCTCCGCCGCAGTCGCCAGCTCGTCGAGCGCCGACGCGAGCTCCGCCTCCGTACCGAGCCGTGCGATCGTCCACGCCCGGTTGTTCCGCAGATAGTGGACGACGGGCGGATCGAACGGTTCGGGTCGCGGCCACTCGGTGAGCGCGGCGTCGGCAACAGTGCGCGCTTCGGAGAGGCGCTCCGCTTCGTAGAGCGCGCCGGCAAGGGTCTCCTCGATCTCGAGGCGTTCGACATTGCGCGGCTCTGGATGGAGCCGGCGCGCCAGGGCGACCGCCTCCTGCGCCGGCGCCACCGCGGGCTCGGCCAACAGAGGATCGACGGCAGCGCGCGCCGCACTGACCTGCAAGGACGCCAGGTTCTGCAGCAGGCGCTGCCGATCGGTGTCGCCCTGCGCACCGTTTGGCAGTGCCTCGATCTCGGCATCGATCTCTGCCAGCGCCGCCGCGCGCCGCTCGTCGTCGTGAGCCGACAGCAGCGCGAGCTGGAATCGAGCGTCACTCACCACCCGACCACGAGGCGATGTGGGAACCAACACGGAAGCAGCCTCGGCATCGGCGACGAGGGACTGCAGCTCGGCCGTCGCAGCGCCTCGATCACCCGCCAGGTAGAGCGCGCCGCCGAGCACACGCCGCGCGAAGAGCCCATCGTCGCTGCTTTCGAGGCGCGCCGTTCGATCGAGTGCGACGACGGTCTGCCACCAGCGAACTGCGTCGCTGATCGCGCCCGCGACGACCATCTGCTTGGCAATGATGACGCAGAGCTCGCGACGCACGGCTGGACTGCGACTCGCCGGCAGCGCGCGAAGCAAGCCGTCGATGCGCTCAGCCGCCGCGACGACGCCGTCCAACGCACACCGCGTGATCCAGCAGGAGCTCAGGGCCGAGTCGAGGTCCCCCTCACTCCCGACGCCATGGGCGATGCGAATCTGCGCTGCCGACTCGAAGGCGCGCGCGGCGAGCAGCAGCGTGGGCGCTCCTGTTTCGGCCGCGAGCCACGCAGCTCGGCCGAGATTCTGGCGGATCTTCACTGCCGGCGCGATCGCCACGCGACCGAGCTTCTCGTCCAGCGTGACACAAGTGATCAAGTGAGGAATCGCGGCGAGCGCGTCGCCCTGGCGGCCTTCGCGCAGGAGCAACGCGGTGCCGAGGTTCGCGCGCGCCGTCACCGACAGCCCATCACCGGGAGGCAGCGCAAGCTCCGCGAGCGCGACGGCGCACTCGAAACCATCCACGACCGTCAGAGACTCGTTCGCTTCCGAAAGCTGCCGAGCGCGCTCCATCGTGGCGCGCACGAGATCAACCGCGGACGCGATGGAAAGGCCAGTGGATGGTTCCGAAGCTGCCGGCGTGGTCCGCGTCGGATGGGCCGCGAGCCAGGCAAGGCAGCGTGCTCGCGCCGCATCCGCCGCAGGTGAAGCTGCTGGGGTCGCGAGCATCGCCTCGGCAAACGTGGGCGACTCGATCACGCTGACCATCGCAGCGTCGTCCGCCGGTCGCGCGTCGGGATTGCACGCCGACAGGTGGACGATGCACGACGCACCGCGCGGCAGCTCGATCGCGATCGAGCCTTGCGCTGGCTCGCCACTCGCGGAGTGAACGATCGGGCGGTCGTCGCTGCCCCGGATCTCCCAGGCGGCGACCTCCGGCGCGAAGTGAAGTTCGAGCTTCACGTCCCAGGCGGCGTCGTAGCGCAGCTCGACCGTCGATGCGGAAGCGGGCCAGCCGACCGGCTTGATCGCGACGAGCGCCGGAAGGTCGATCCGGAAGTCGCCAGCTTCTGCATCGGTTTGCGCAGGTGCGGCGGTCGCGGCAGCGCAGGTCGCGGCGAAGCTCGCGAACAGGACCGTCCTCACTGGATGACGCCCCGCGCATACGGATCGGGGCGAAGACCGGCGAGCGCCTCGGGATTCCGATCGATCACCAGCTCCATCCCGCGGAGGTCGCCTTGGATGCCGAAGGTGACATACGACTTCAGCTTCCGGCGAAACTCCTGGGTCACGATCGAGGTGACCTCATCGTCGCCGAGGTCACCCGCGTGATAGAGATCGGGGTGGAGGTAGCCGCTCGGGTCGTGCTTTGGTCCGATCGGCTCCCAGTGCAATCCGGTCCCCGGGTTCACGATGTAGATCGCGTGCTTGCCGATCCCGAGGCCGCGGACCGAGCAAGTGAGATTGAAGTCGGTCGCTTGGTAGCCGGCGGCAGCGCTGTCGGTGCCCTCCTCGACGAACTGGGCGACACCGATTCGATCGGGCGTCATCCTCCCATCCTTGGTGCAGAGGTAGAGCTGCACCGTGTACGTGGTGCCGAACACCGTCCCGCGGCCGGTCGGACCGTACTTCAGGCATTCGGGGTAGTCGAAGAGATCGCCGCGCGGATCGCCAACTCGGTTGCCGAGCCGCCGGATCGTGCCGCTTGCAAGCGCCGTGCGCTGGCTCTTCGCGTAGTAGTCGGCGCGCGCATCGATGTGAATCGTCTTGCCTTCGATGCCGTCCTGGATTCCCGCGGTCACCCAGCTTCCGAGGTTGCGCCCGAACGTCGTCTTCTTGCCGAAACCCTCGCCTCTGACGTCGTCGAGATCGCCCGCATGGAAGTGGACGGGGTCCCGATAGCCGTCGGATCGGTGCTCCTGATCGTTGCGACCGGGCGGTGGACTCCAATGGTCGTTGCCGTCGAGAAGGTAGACGGCGTGCAGGTCATGGTCGAGACCGAGGAGCGAGCAGGAAAGCTCCATCTTCAGCACGTTCATCACGACGGGTCGGGTTGCGACAGCTCCAGGTGACGAGCGGTCGCGGCTCGCGTCCAAACTGCGCCTCTCGACGTACTGGGTGAAACGCGCCTCACCGATCCGGGCCGCGGTCGGCTCGCCATCCACGCAACGGTAGAGCGGCGCGACGTAGACGTTGCCGGGTACCAGGCCGGCGTCGACGCGGTCGCTGACACAGCTGCTGAGCAACAACGCGCCAGTCACCGCGAGGGATCCGATCGTGAGGACACTGCGCATGGCCACTTTCCTCCAGTCGAGGCGTGGAGAGAGGTGCCGATCCTAGGCACTGCAAGCGCGGCGGGCACCTGACTGACCCAACGCAACCGGCAGATGGGGCGAACAACTTCCGTACGCTGGCGCGTGTTCTCTCGAGCTCGAGAAGGACGTTTGGCTCCTCGGAGGAGAGCTCCGTGGTTGCAGGCTCGTCCCGGTGGTTCGTTGCCCTCGTGCTGGTGACGAGCTGTGTGTCATCGTCACCATCACCGTCGTCGACATCGTCGGCGGCGGTGGCGGCGTCCGGGACCGCGGCATCAACCGCCTCTTCGAGCGTGCGACCGGCTCCGGAGCACCTCGCGCTCCTCGTCGGCCTCGACCACTACTCGCCGGCCGCGGGAAACCGCCGGCCGGCAGATCTCGCCGGCTCGTGCCGCGACGTCGCGATGGTCCGGGAGCTCCTGGAGAAGCGCTTCGGCTTCGGTGACGACGCGATCCACGTCTTGACGGACGAAGCGGCGACGCACGCGCGGATCGTGACCGAGTTCAAGGAGTGGTTGATCGATCGTGCCGGCCCCGGGACGGAGGTCCTCTTCTGGTTCTCGGGCCACGGATCGCGCTGCCCGGATGCTGCTGCGGGCGTGGGCGGCGAGGTGGGTGCGTGCGACTCGACGCTCGCGACTTGGGACAGTCGCGTGCCGCCGGTTTTCGCTCCCGATGGAAAACGGGTCGCTGCAGGTGGCTACGACCTCACGGACGACGAGCTCCACTCGTTGCTGCGCGCGCTCTGCAGCAAGACCGAGCGCGTCACGGTCGTCACTGATGCGTGTCACTCAGGAGGCGTCACGCGCGACGACGGACCGCGCGTCCGCTTCACGAACGAGTTCGATCGCCCGCTGCTGTTCGACGACATCCGGCCCTTCTGGCCCGCCGACGTCCCGTTCCTGGAGGACGGCGCGCCCGAGCGATCGGCGCCGATCCCGTGGGTCCACATCGCCGCGTGCAGCTTCTCCGAGCCCGCGCACGAGTTCGTGCAGACGAGCGCGGACGGGACGACGCGGACCAACGGCGCGCTCACCTGGTTCCTGGTCCAGGCGTTGGAGCGAGCCGATCCCGGCGAGACCTACGAGCAGCTCGTGCGCGGTGTGGCGCTCGACGTCTCCTGGTTCCATCGCGAGCAGCAGGTGCAGGCGGAGGGGGCGCTCACTCGCGAGCTGTTCGGCGCCGCATTCGCGCCGCCGCTGCCCGGTTTCTCTGCGGCGATCACGCCGGCGAGCACGTTCGTCGAGGTCGCTGCCGGCTCGCTCCAGCAGCTTCGGATCGGCGCACGGCTGCGGATCGAGAATGATCGTGGCAGCACGATCGGCGAGGCGGAGGTGTGTGGTGTGCAGCCGACTGCGTCGGTCGCGCGCTGGATTGGAGAGAGGCCGCAGATCGAGGAGCCGGGGAGTGTACGGGCGATCGAGACGCGCCACGGGCGCGGCGCGGCACCGCTGCCGATCTATCTGGCGGGCGGGAGCTCGCTCGATCCGGTGGCGGTGGCGCTGACGAGGACGGCCGATGATCAGGGTGGCATCGACGGCGTCGAAGTGGTGCGCGATCCGTCGCAAGCGACGCCGCTCGAGCTGGCGATCGCGAGCAGCGCCCTCGAGCTGCGCGTCCGCGCGGAGCCGCAGCTCCTGCGGCGCGTCGCGGCCGCGCCGCCCTGGAACGATCTGCGCGCCGCGCTCGCGGACGAGCAGCGGTTCCGGGAGTTGCTCGCGCTGGGCGGCGAGCGCGGTCACTACCAGGTGAGCGTCGCCCTCGAGCCGGTCGCGCCCGGCCGGATTGCCGCGCTCGGCGCGGGGCACGTCGCGGGACGCATTGAAGGCGCGGGCGACGAACGCGGCGCTGATGGTGGTGGCGGTGGCGGCGGTGAGAGCGGCGGTGAGAGCCATCGCGGCGGACCCGGCCGCCATCAATCGCTCGTCCGTGTCCGAGACGATCCCGACGCAGTCGACGTCGTCGAGGTGGTCGTGACCCTCGATCGCGCCACGGCCAGCGGCCCGCTCTTCGTCTCGATCCTCTGCATCAGCGAGGATCGCAGTGTGACGCTGCTCTATCCCGCGGTGAACGGTGCGCGCGACAACCTCATCGAACCGGGGAGACCGTTGCGTGTGCCGATCTCGCTGGCACCGACGCGCCTCGAGGGTGTCGATCGCGACGGCGTCGACCGGCTGTTGGTGTTGGTGACCGAAACCTTCGCCGATCTCAGCCAGTTCGTGCGCGAGGCGGATGGCTCGTTCGGCTCCGCGGCGGAGGCGCGCGGGGTGGTGCGTGGGGAAGCGTCGCTGCCGTCGTCGATCCTTGATGCACTGGCGCCGATGGTGACGCGATCGGCAGATGGGGCCGCAGATGCCACTACAGGATCGAACGCTGCTGAAGCGCCCTTCGGCGTCGCGGCGCTCGATCTGCAGGTGGTGACGCGCTGAGCCGATCGAATAGGCACTCCCGCTCATGCCCACGGCCCATCTGGTGGCCACGTCGACTCGTGTCCGGTTGCGCTCACCACCGTGCGGACCACCGGCCCGAAGAAATCGAAGACTCTCTGGCCGACCGTACCGAACTCCGGTGGCGCGTTGAGGAGCTTCGACCGTCTCAGGTAACCCGTCCACTGACTGCGTCGGGTCGAATCGGCGTAGAACTCCGGGGTCAGCGCGATCGGCCACGGAGTCAACGAAGCCGATTTTCGGCGCGTGAAGGTCGCGTCGATCGCCGAGCAGATCCTCGCGCCAGTGAACGGGAATCGCGAGCTCAGGATCCACACATCGAAGAAGTCCTTGTAACGACTGTTGATCTCGCCGTGCGAGACCATGGCGTGCAGCTTTTCCGCGAGGACCGCCTCGCGTGGATACGCGCGGATCTTGGGCGCATCCGCGTCGAGCAGGACCGGATAGACCACGTCGTCCGGCTCGGGGACGACCGCGTCCCCGAATCCCACGTCGACCTGAAACGGGATGACCGAGCCGGCAGGGCGCACGTCCATGTGGATGCGGAAGCCGTGATACTTGGTGGCGTGCCGGATCGGCGTGATCTCGAGCGTGTCGATCACGAACTCGATGCCGTCCCGCGGATAGGTGATCGCGCAGATCTCCCGAAAAGCCGCCGCCAGCGAATCGGCGTCGTTGGCCCAGTACCCGGCGAAGTCGAGGTCCCGCGTCGGGCGGAGGATCGTGTCGTCCCAAAGGACGAAGAGCATCGCACCCTTCAGGACGAATTGGTTCCGATGCTGGGAGACGCCCAGCCGGTAGACGAATCGCTCAGTGGCGTATCGATGAAGCGTGAGCTGGAAATCGAGCTTGCGCGCTCGGGCGACATTTTGGAGTCGTGCGCGAACCGAGGCCCCGATGTTCGTGAGTGGTTTGCTCACGCGACCACCGCTTCAAGGTATGGCCTGATGACAGTTGAAACACGGCAGACGTGCGCCGCGCGGGTGATCTCGTCCACGGTCGCGCGCCGCCGCAGGAGCGCATCCTTGAGCGCTTCGAGCGCGATGTCGAGACCGAACTTGTTGCGGTATCGGAAACAGTCGACGACCGTCCGCGCAGGCGATGTGATCGAGACCGCCACTCCTTGGACATGACGGGTCTCGATGCCGTAGCGCAGCATCGGTCCGGAGAACCGGACGATCCGGATCGGGAGATCATCGACGCGAGGCTTGCGGGCCCGGCGGTCGAGCGCGATCCAGACCTCGTGGGGAAGCTGAGTTCCGATGTCGTGGATCAGCAGCGCGGAAAGGAGGCAGACGATCGCTCCTGGAACCCGCGCGCAGACCGTCGCCACGGTGTCCAGCTCGGTGATTTCCCCGATCCGTCGATAGAGCCCTCGCCCGATCCGCTCGGCTTCCCCTTTTTTCAGCATCCTGCGCAGACGGCCCCGCGTGAGGCCGTCGCGGTCGAGGTCCTGGTGCCTGAAAATGTCGGGTCGCTTGGTCATCGTTGCCGGTGCCGCCCGGCGCAAACATAGCCACAAACGTTGACACTTGAGGCTAAGTGTCAACGTTTGTGCATCTTGCTCGACGTGATCAAGACTTCGAGCGGGCTCGCGCCGCTTCCGAGGAGAAGGTCAGCGGCGCCATCGAAATTCGTGCGCGGCGCAATCTACGGTTCGACTCGATTGGCGGCATTACTGGTCTTGGCTTCGCAGGCGCGTGCATCTCAGGGCCCGGCCCGCACGATCGCCACGACGCAATCGACGACCGCCGACGACGCTGCCGGATGCAGCTTGCCGAGGGTCCCGGGGACCAGGCTTCCCGACGCCGTGAACCGCTTGCCCAGTCGCACGAAGCTGTCGAACCGCAGGCGGCCTTCGACAAGATGCTCCGGTGCGATCCGGAGGGCATGGTCGTCGCCGAACGGCTGGCTCGTGATCTGACCCAGGATCCAGTCGCCGCGTCCCGCGTGCGCGAGCACGAAGGCGGGTCGCAGCTTGCGGCCCGACAGGTCGGAAAACGGGAACGGGACGAGCGCGATCAGTCCGGTTGCAAGTGGGCCCATGCGGCATCCTCTTCGGGACGATTCCAGTCCTCGGAGAGGGAGGCCTCGGAGAGCAGCGTCCATTCCGCAGCCGACGGCGATGGCGACCCGGAGTCGAAGATGGCGACCAACGCGCGGCAGTTGCCGGTCACGTGGATGGCTTCGAGCAAATGCACATGCCCATCCTGGTCGATCACGGCCTCGACGGTTCGGATCATGACCTACGGCTCCAGGTCCCCCTCTATTGCCCGGTGCGGGCTTCAAAGGACGCTGAAGGACGCCGCTCGACCACGTCCGCGAGCGCCTCGACCACGACGTCGAGACCGAGCAGCATCCAACCCGCGTGCGCGACGTGGAACGTTGGATCTGGCCCGACGCCTACTTCAGCACCCCGAGCTTCCTCCCCACCTTCGTAAACGCCGCAACCGCCCGCTCGAGATGCGCCTGCTCGTGCCCCGCCGAGATCTGGACGCGGATCCGCGCTTGGCCCATCGGGACGACGGGGTAGCTGAAGCCGATGACGTAGATGCCTTCGGGCAGAAGCTCCTTGGCGAAGGTCTGCGCGAGCTTCGCGTCGCCGAGCATCAGCGGGCAGATCGGGTGGACGCCGGGGCGGATCTGGAAGCCGGCCTTGGTCATCTGCTCGCGGAAATAAATGGTGTTGGCTTCGAGCTTGTCGCGGAGCTTGGTGGAGGCGGAGAGCAGCTCGAAGACCTTGATCGTGGCGGCGACGATCGGAGGGGCGACGGTGTTGCTGAAGAGGTAGGGGCGCGAGCGCTGGCGGAGCAGCGTGACGATCTCCTGCTTCGCTGCAACGAAACCGCCGGCCGAGCCGCCGAGCCCCTTGCCGAGCGTGCTCGACAACAGGTCGACGCGGCCCATCACCCCACAGTGCTCGATCGTGCCGCGGCCGGTCTTGCCCATGAAACCGGTCGCGTGCGAGTCGTCGACCATCAGCAGCGCGTCGTGGCGGTCGCAAAGGTCGGCGATGGCGGCGAGCGGCGCGATGTCGCCGTCCATCGAGAAGACGCCGTCGGTGACGACGAGCCGGATGCGCGCGCCCTTCGTCGCGACCAGCTTCGCTTCGAGGTCGGCGAGATCGAGGTGCTTGTATCGCTGGCGCTCGCCCTTGCAGAGGCGGATGCCGTCGATGATCGAGGCGTGGTTCAGCTCGTCACTGATGACTGCGCAGTCTTCCTTCAGCAGCGTCTCGAAAACGCCACCGTTGGCGTCAAAGCACGACGAATAGAGGATCGCGTCGTCGAAGCCGAGGAACTTCGCGATCTTCGCCTCGAGCTCCTTGTGGATCTCCTGCGTGCCGCAGATGAAACGGACCGAGGACATCCCGAGGCCGTACTTCGCGAGCGCCTCCTGCGCCGCCTTCACCAGCTCGGGGTGAGAGCTCAACCCCAGATAATTGTTGGCGCAGAAGTTCAGCACCTCGCCTTGCGCCACCCGGATCGCCGCTGCTTGCGGCGAGAGGATCACCCGCTCCTCTTTGAAGAGGCCGGCGTCGCGGATCTCCTGCAGCTCTTTGGCGTAGTGTTTCTGGGCGGTCGGATACATCGGTTTCTCCTGCGACGAGCAACCGACCCGTAGATCGGTGGCTGGCACTCGCGCCACCATCTACGCCGCGCGTGTCGGTCCCTGCTTCGGCTTCCCGCCCGGGTAGAGCACCACCTTCCACGTCTCACCGCGATCGAAGGTGGCCATCGCCTGTTCGAAGTCGACGAGGTCGTACTCGGCGGTCACGATCGGCTCGACGTCGAGGCCGGCTTCGAGCATGCCGAGCATCGCGTACCACGTGGCGTACATCTTGCGCCCGATGATCGCCTGGATGTCGACGCCCTTGAAGACGACGTTGCGGCTGTAGTCGCGGATCGTGATGTCCTTCTTGCTGGTGAGGCCGAGCAGCCGCAACTGCCCGCCTGGCCGCACGATCTCGAGCGCGGTGTTGATCGCCGGCTCGGCTCCGGACATCTCGAGCACCGCATCGACGCCGTCGCCGGTCCGCTCGCGGATCGTCTGGAGCGCCGCCGCGGCACCATCGCCGCGCGTGTCGAGGACGGTCACCGGGATGTGGCGGCCCGCCATCGCGGCCCAGCTGCGGGCGCGCTTCAACGCCTGGTCGGAGACATCGATGAGAAAGAGCGCGCTCGCTCCCGCGAACTCGCAGACCGCGGCCGCCATCGCACCGATCGGACCGCAACCGGTGATCGCAACCTTGCGCCCGACGAGATCGGCCGCCAGTGCCGTGTGCGTCGCGTTGCCGAGCGCGTCGAGGAAGCCGCCCACGCGCGGCGCGATCTTCGCCGGAAGCTTGAGGACGTTGCTCGCCGGCACCTTCACGTAGTCGGCGAAGCAGCCGTCGTGGTGGAGGCCGTAGATCTTGGTCTTGCTACAGATGTGGCCGCGACCGGTGCGGCACTGGTAACAGCTCCCGCAGACGACGTGCATCTCGGCGGAGACGTACTCGCCCTCCTTCAGGTCGGCGACGTCCTTGCCGAGTGCCGCGACATGGCCACAGAACTCGTGGCCGAACGTCACCGGCGTCGGCATGAACTGCACGGACGGATCCCAGTGATAGATGTGGCGGTCGGTCCCGCAGATCCCGGTCGCCTTGACCTGGACCACCACCTCGCCGGGGCCTGGAGTCGGCACCGGTCGATCCGCAACCTCGATCGCCCCCGCCTTCGGGGCCGTCTTCACCACCGCCTTCATCGTCGGCACGTCGAGCTCTCCTCGTCGTCAGTCACGGCTGAAACAGCGGGTAGCGCGCTGGAGTCACCCGGGCGGCCGGTGTGCGGAAAACATCGGCGTAGGATCCGCGGATCGGTACGTCGGAAAAAGCGTGCGGACGAAGAGAGGTGCGGCGCGCCGGAGTCACCCGGCGCGCCGCACGTCACGAATGATCAGTAGCTGCCGGACGTCGCGGCCGCCGCGTCACCCTTGTCGCTGGACTGCGCTGCGG
>CAYRQC010000373.1:0-4425 GCA_964426265.1 uncultured Phycisphaerales bacterium
GGCGCTCGGGCTGCTGGCGGAGAAGACGGTGATGCCGTGGAATGCGGTCTATTTGATTGATGCGAACTACACGACGGTGATGCGGCCGCTGCAGGAGGTGTTTGACATTCTCTGATGGAGCTGACGAGCCGAAGGCTCGCAGCTCATCAGGGCCATCGATCCGACGGCGCGAAGCGCCGCGGTCGAAATGGCGATGCAGCTGACGCGCCATGGTCGCGCGGAGATCAATGGAGAGGTTGATCGGGCGCGCAGCTGATCCCAGGGAGTGGCGACGGCGGGCGCACAGCGAATCGGGAAAGCGGCAGCGCGGGCGGACCTGAGTCCATTGCTCGCACACTCACCAGCACTCGCGAGGTCCCAGGGACGCCCCCGGTCCGCCACTCATCGATCGAGTACGACGTCGAACTCGAGCGAAGACTCGCTGGACTCGAGGTCGATCATCGTCGTGCCGCGTGCGCCGTCGGTTGCAGTGGCCTCGATCGTCCACTCGCCCGGTGCGAGGCAACAGCGAATCTCGACGCTGACTGCTTCCGGCAACGGCCGCGCCCGCTCTGCCAGCACCGCACCCGCTTGGTCGAATACTCTCCATTCGAAGGAGTCGCCGAATGGCGCACCGTCAGTGCGCCGGAATCGCAGGCGGACCGCGCGGCCGAGCGAGAGGTCGACGCGCACCTCGCAGTCGCGCCCGGCCTCGCAGCGAACAGCGATCTGCTGCCACGCGAGGCCCTCGCCCACCACCGCGATTGTGTAGTCGCCCGGGGCGAGGCCGCCGGCACCGGAGCACCGCGCCGTCGACACTGAAGGAGCCGAGCGGGTCGCCGGATGCGTTGCGGAGCTCGACATCGGAGGGTTGCGGAGAACGACCGTCCTCGCGGCGGGCGGTGAGCAGCAGCGTGGCGGGACGGGATAGACGCACTTCGCCCAGATCGCGGGCTTCGCCGGGAGCGAGGTCGAGGTCGCCGAGGCTGCGGCTGGCGAACTCGTCGGCGCAGGCGAGGGTCCAGTAGGAGCCGGCGGGGAGCGGGCCGATCGTGAAACGACCGTCGGGCGCGACCGGGAGCATCAGCACCGAGTCGCCGCCGTCTCGGCGAACTGCAGGTGCGGGCCGGCGACGGGTTGGCCGTCGAGATCGACGATGCGGCCGACGATCGTCGAGGCTTGCCGATGGTCGGTGCCGAGGGTCAGCAGGTGTTCCTCAGGGCGCGGGTGCAGCCGGATCGCGCGGCGTGCGGCGAAAAGGCTGTCCGGGTGGAAGAGCGTCACCTCGTAGTCGACGTCAGCGCATTCGAAGACCTCGAAGCGGCCGTCGACGTCGGTCGTGCGGTCGCCGGGAACCGAGGCGGCGTCGAGATCAACCGGCACGAGCTCGACGCGGATCGCGGCGACGCCCCGCCCGGCGTCGTCCACCACCCGGCCGCGCAAGGCCAGCGCGCGGCGCAGCAGCAGGTCGCGGTGCTCCGCGCCAGAGCCGGCGAGATCGAGCAGCTCGTTCACGGCGACGAATCCCGGCGCGCTCGCGGAGAGTCGGGCGCCTGCAGCGGGCAGTCGCTCGAAGACGGCATGTCCGGCGGCATCGGCCTTCGCCTTCGGCGTCAGGCTCGCGAGCTGCAACGAACCGGCGATGAGCAGCATCTCGACGGCGGCGCCGACGACGGGCGCGCCGTGGTCGTCGAGGAGGAGGACATCCAAGCGGCTGCCGGCGCCGAGCAGGAAGTCGTGATCGAGATCGGGGCCGGGCTCGACTGCGACCTTGCACCAAGATGGCGCGTGGACGGCGTCGCTCGCGAGCAGGGCGATCTCGCCGCCAGGCACGGCGCGCAGCTCGAATGCGCCGGAGACATCCGTGCGCGCCATGATCGGCGGCGGATCACCCAGGATGCGGCCGCTGCCGGTGAGGCGCGAGCCGCGCGAGTCGTCGACGGCAAGCACCATCGCGCCAGCGATCGGCTCACCCGCCTCATCGCTCACCAGGCCGCGGATCGTGGCGCCAGGACGGTCGATGACCAACTCGAGCCGATCGTCCTCACTGCGCTGGTTCGCGTCGACCGAGACCACCTCGGAGCGCGCGCCACCGTCGGACTCGGCGGCCGCGAAGTGGTACCAGCCGACGGCTCCGAGCGTGAACTCGCCGCGCTCGTCGCTGGTCGCGGCGAAGTCGCCGGCGGAGAAGACGTCGTCGGTGTCGCTCACCCAGATGCGTGCGCCCGCCACCGGCCGGCTGCCGCCGTCGACAACCCGGCCGCGGATTGCGCGCCCCGCCGGCAACGCGAGCGTCACCTCACCGATCGCGCCCGGAGCGAGCAGCACGACCTTGCACGCCGAGCGGCTGTCGACGGCCGGATCGATCCAGCCTTCGCCGGGCTTCTCCTCGGCCGTGAAGCCGGCCGCAGCGACGACGCATTCGCCGGGAGGCAGACCGGTGAGCAGCAGCTCGCCGGCGGCATCGGTCGCGGCGCGGCGCAATGCGTCGAAACCACGATCCGTTCCGCGCTGGACGACGCGCAGCCGGATCGCCGGCGCCGGCCCGCCGCCGAGCCAGATGGTCCGCACGTGCAGCGAGGCGAGGGCACGGTCGACCGCTTCGGCGCTGGCGGTGGCACTTGCCGGCGGCTCGAGGCGCTCGCGCCCGGCAACGACCGGCACTGCCAACGTCGCGTCGACCGCGGTGTTTCCGACGATCGCCGGTGGTGACAGCGCTTCACGCATGACACCATCGCCGACGCCGCCACCGCGCAGTCCGAGTGCATCGCCGGCGAAGAGCCAGAGACTCCCGATGAGCACGGCCGATAGCGCCGCGACAGTGAGCTTGGTCGTGGTCGTCATGGCGAGTGGAACTCCCAAGAGCAGCGAGCCGCCGGCGAGCGTCGCCGCCGCCGCCGTCGCGAGTGCCGGCGGCTCGAAGCGGGCGAGCGGCAGCAGGGCCGCGAGCAGCGCGTCGCGGCCGCCGAGGTCGCGCTCGAGCTGCTCGCGCAACTGCTGCAGGGCACGCCGCAGCCGCGTGCGCGCCGTCTCGAGCGGGATCGCGAGACGCGCCACCACCTCGGCGACGGTCAACCCCTGGAAGTGGTGCAGCAAGACGACGTCGTGCGCGAGGTTCGTCACGACACGCGCGAGCCACGCTCCGAGTCGCCGCGGTCGCCTCGCCGGCGCGTCGAGCGCCCGCACCCACGTTTCCTGCACGAGGTCGTCGGCACGGGCCACGTCGCACACGAGCCGCCGCGCCAGCGCCCTCAGGAAGTCCTGGTGAGCGACGATCTCTTCGATCCGCAACGGCTCAGGAAGGGAACTCATGGCAGTCTGACGCCACCGACCGGGGACGTGGGTTCAGAAAAAAACTGCAGCACCCAGCACCGTCGGATCGTCGCTCCCGGCACTACTGGTTCAACTCCCCGCGCAACGCCACCTCCGCCTTCTCGATCCACTCGCTCAATCGTCACGAATCTCGTCGACGACGCGGCGCATGGCGCGAATCACCAGGAGCTCGTCGTGGCGAGTGACGACGGCATCGAGCTGGAAGGAGGCGAGCAGTGTCGACAATCGAGCTCGAGTGCCGACTCCTTCGCTGTCCGTGGCGTCGCCGCTCGCGCCGTGCAGGATCAGTCCTCGCCGCGCAAACTCGAGCGCTTCGAGGACGAGGAGCGAGTCGGGATAGAGCCACGCGAAGGCGAGCGGTATTGCGACGAAGTCCGCCAGCGGCGAGCCGGTCGGCGGCAGCGCGCGCGGATGGTCGCAAAGGTAGATCGTCTCTCCCCGCACGAGCGCCGCGGCGACGCCACGTGGCAGGCGCGCATCTTTCGAGCCGACGCGCTCATCGCCTCCGGTCACGGCGTTTGTCATCCTTGCACATCGCTCACCGTCGATCGCTCACCGTGTATCGCTCACCCAAGCCGCACGTACTCGAACTCGAACGGCTTCGAGTTCACGCCACGCGCAGGGGCGGCGATCCAGTTGGCGATCTTCCCGATCGCGTGGGCCGGAATCATGATGCTCCGGAGGTAGGCCATGTCGGCGTCGGACGGGAGCCACTGGGTG
This sequence comes from uncultured Phycisphaerales bacterium, assembly GCA_964426265.1. Taxonomy (GTDB): domain Bacteria; phylum Planctomycetota; class B15-G4; order B15-G4; family SIAN01; genus SIAN01. The sequence goes on from CAYRQC010000373.1 coordinate 4,033, forward strand.
CGGTTCGCCTCGAACTCGGCGGCGCTGATCGGGTCGCCTTGCGGGTTGAAGGTGTGGCGCGAGTACTCGCCCTGGTGGCGGTGGAAACGGCGGCTCGGCAAGGTCAGTCGCTCCTCGACGCCGAGCTTCTCGAGCTCGTGGTTCCAGCGGCGGAGCGCGCGCTCGCAGTCCTCGACGTAGTCGTCCCGCAACACCTCGTTGAGACCGTTGCGGAGCGGGACCTCCTTGTGGACGACGCGGCCATTGGGCGCCGACGGATCGGACTCGATGACCGGGATCACCTTCATCTGGTCGAGCGCGGTGTGCTCGGCGCGACGCTCTTCCTGGTAGCGGCCTTTCAGCGACGCGGCGAAGAAGTCGGCGGCGTTCGACGAGATCTCGCCGCCGAAGAGG
>CAYRQC010000374.1:0-11136 GCA_964426265.1 uncultured Phycisphaerales bacterium
CGCTCGCAATCCGGCTCGCGATCGGCGAAGGGCTGCTGCGCGAAGCCAACGGCGATCTGCTCGGCGCCGTGCAGCGCCTCTCGCAGGCGGCCGAGCTCGAGACGAAGCAGCGTGCGAACGACGACTACGGAAACGATCCGCCGGATGACCCGTGGCTGGCGTGGCGTGTCCTCGGCGACCTCTTCCGACGTCACGGCGACCATCGTCTCGCGATCGCGGCGTACGAGCGCGCGCTCGCGGCCGTGAAGAACGACGCCTTCGTGCTCGCCGGCCTTGCAGAGGCGCACGCGGCGCTCGGCGAGCGCGAGGCGGCCGGTGCGGCGGCTGGCCGCTTCGACTACGTCTGGTCAGGAGCCGATCGCGGGCTGCGCTGGACCAGCGAAGTCGCGGCGCTCGCGCTCGGTGAGAAGCCGCTCGCGGAGACCCCCGCGGTCGAGCGTCCCTATCGCGCCGACGCGCCCTCGGAGGTCGGGTCGCTCGACTGGGCGCCGTTCGCCGCGCCCGAGCTCGATTGCCTCGACGTGAACGGCACCCACGTGCGGCTCGAGGAGTTCCGGGGCCGCAACGTGCTGCTCGTCTTCTACTTGAGCGAGGAGTGTGCCCACTGCGTCGAGCAGCTCGTGAAGCTCAACGCGAAGGCGGCCGACGGGAGCCTTGGCGATACGGTGCTCCTCGGCGTGAGCGGCACGTCACCGCAGAAGAACCGCGACTCCGAGAAGCTCGGCAAGCTCGCGATCCGGCTGCTCTCCGACGAGGAGCACGCGAACGCGCGCCGTTTCGCGAGCTACGACGACTTCGAAGGGCTGGAGCTCCACTCGACGATCTTGATCGATGCGGAGGGGCGCGTGCGCTGGAAGCGGACGGGCGGCGACCCGTTCACTGGCGTCGACTTCCTCGTCGATTCGATCAAGCGCCTCAGCGGGAAGCCCGCGGCGAAGCCGTGATCACGGCGTGGTGAGCGCCATCACGCCAGCTTTCCGACCAGCGTGATGACGGTGCCGGCGAGCGACTCGATGTTGGTCGCCAGCTTGCTCACCTTCGCGTTGCGGTCGTCGGCCGAGCGGACGATCGCCATCAAGCTCGCCAGCTTCTCGACGTCGGCCGGCGTCGGGAAGAGCTCCTTGATCTCCGCGTCGGTCAGCCGCGTGAGCGACGAGACGCGGTTCGCGAGCTTGTCGTCCGTCCGCTTCCCGGCGCTGGCGACCATGCCGGGCAGATCGCGTTTGAAGGCTTCCCAATCGATATCGCTCATCGGTCGCTCCCGTGATGGTTTACTTGGACAGCCCGCGGATCATCGACAACAGCTCGTTGGCCTTGGCCCGGAAGTCCTTTTCGAGCTGCTCGAGATTCTCCACGCGGCCTTGGACCGCGTCGCGTTTTTCCACCAGCCCATCGACGACTTCGGCAGCCTTGTCGAGGTGCTTATCGAGATCGAAGTGAGTTCCTGCCGCCTCCTGCGCCATGGCGATGTAACGATCCCGATTCGCGGCCAGCTCCGCCGCCGACTCCAGGTAGCTGGTGATCGAGTTGTTCACCGCCAGTGCCGTCTGGTAGTCGTCCCGCAGTCGCTGCTCGATCGTCCGTTCGATCTCGTCGAGCGGTGCGATCAGGTCCATTCGCTTGGCGTTGATCTTCTCTTGGATCTGCGGCGCCACCAGGACCAGGAACTTCATGCGGTCGCTCGGATCATGGCTTGCCGCGACCTTCTCCCACATCGCCCCGAACGTCGGGCTCTCGGTCAGCTCGCGGCTGAACGTCGGGATCCACTCCTTCTCGATGAACTCGTCGACGCGCGCCCGTCGATCGGCCATGAAGCGGTGCAGCATCGTGAGATGTGCGTTCTGGAATGCCGTGATCCGTTTGCCGAGCTCCGCCGAGAGCTGCGGTGCCTCGGCGGGGATCTGGACGCATGCGTTGGCACTGAGACAGAGCACCACCAGTGCAGCACACGCGGAACGCGCCAGCCTTCGAGCGAAGCGCATGGACGCGTAGAGCCCTGACCGATCCCGATTCACTGTCCACCTCCCATGTGCCGACGAGGACGCGTCTTCACTGCTCCGTCGAACGGGCAGTACGCTAGCAAGGGCGCGACCGCCTTCGCCACCACCACGGGAGCAGCGCATGACCTGGCACAACATCCCGTTCCCGTCATTGCTCGCGTCATTCGGAGTTCTCCTCGGCGCCGTCCCGCTCCTGGCGCGAGCCGGCAACTTGCCGCCGGTCGTCACGATCGAGCTGCCGCCGAACCCGGGGTGGTTCGACTCGCGGGCCGGGACCGTCGTCCGCATCAAGATTCGCGTCACCGATCCCGACGGCGATCGGGTGTCGGCGCGGCTCGACGCAACACCCTCGTTCCAGGGTTTCCTCCCGATCGAGGAGGAACCGTCCGGGGCGGAGCGCGAGCTCCTCTGGCACACCGCGTTCGAGTACGGCGGTCGCCATGACCTGGTCGTGCGCGCCTGGGATGACGCGCAACCCGACCGTCGGGTGCTCCACCGCGAAACGCTGTTGTTGCTCGGAGCCAATCGGGGCCGTTCGGCGCTCTTTCGCGATGTGGACGGGGACGGCGCGGAAGAGCTGTTTTCGGGGATGGCTCTCGCCGACGTGAACGGCGTGAAGGACGCCGGCGCGATCGCGATGTTCGACCGCTACGGCCAGCTTGGCGCAGGGCCAGAGCCGGCGCTGTTCACTGCCGCGACGCCGTCGCCATCGGGATTCGTCGGGCAGCGCGAAGGCGGTACGCTCGAGATGATCGACGTCACCGGCGACGGTGTCCCGGAGCTGATCGGGCGCGACACCAAGGCGATCTTGGTCTGGCCGCACCCCATCAAAGGGGTGGCCGTCACGACGCCGCTCGCCACGCTGCGCTCGACCGACCCGAATGCCGCGTTCATTGGCGGCGGCAATGACTTCCTCGTCGCCGACGTGACGAACGATGGCATCGATGACATCGTCGCCGTCGCATCCCTCGCCCGCGTGAATGGTGTGCGGGAGGCTGGCGAGATCTGCATTTTCGCGGGAGGTCCCACGTTGGTGGGAGTCCCGGCTGCGACGGCGCTGCTGCGCATCCCGACTGCATCCGTCGACGATCGCCTCGGTGCCGTGGGCTCCTTGGTGCCCGTGGGTTCTCGGTTCCACGACTCCGACACCGAGCGGCAGGGAGTCGTCGCGGTCGATGTCACGGGAGACGGCGTCCTCGACATCGTCGCCGGAGCGAGCAGTGCGGATCGCGGCTCCGTCAAGGATGTCGGCCGCGGATTCGTGTGGTCGGGTGGAGCGACGTTGGTGGGAATTCCGCCTCCGCTGGCGACGCTCGATTCCGCCGCCGCGCAGGCGAAAGACGCGATTGGATCGGGAGGCTATTTCTTCCATGACGTCACTGGAGACGGAGTACGCGACATCCTGGTCGCAGCGTCGACGATCGATCCCGGCGGCGCGATCCTGGTCTGGCACGGCGGCAGCACGCTCCATGGAGTCCTGGACGCGACGGCGACGCTCCTCGATACGTCCGGCATCGGCTACGAGGTCGGCCGTTCGTTCGGCGTCGAGAATGTCATGGTCCACGACTTCGACGGCGACGGCGTGCTCGACGTGCTCTCCGTCAACACTCTTGCGAAGATTGGCGGGCTGTACGCGACCGGAGCGATCTACGTGTGGCGCGGCTCGAACGCGTTGGTCGGGTCGGTCGGCGCAACGGCGATGCTGCGACGAGTCGTACCAGAAGCCTCGGATTACCTCGGATGGGCCACCGGCGGCGTGCAGTTGGCTGACGTGACCGGCGACGGAAGTCTCGACGTCGTGGTGACGACGCCGAGAGCTCGGGGAGCGGCCTACAGGAGTGGCGTGGTGGAGGTGTGGGCCGGGGGGGCCGGCTTCAGTGGCACGGTCTACCCGGATGCCGTGCTCCGCGTCCCAACGTCGATGCCGAACGACCTCCTCGGTGATGACACCGGATCGACGGTCGCGGTCGTGATTGTCGATGTCACCGGCGACGGTATCCGAGACATTGCCGTGGCAGCGTGCTACGCGGACGTGGGCACGCTCGTTGACGCGGGTCGGGCGTGGGTTTGGGCGGGTGGGCCGGGACTGGCAAACGGTGCCACCATCTCACCCATCGCCGAGCTGTCCGATCCGGCACCGAGCAACGGCGGCGTCTTCGGCTGGCAACGGGACGGCGGCTTCTCGCTGCATGCCGGCGATGTGACGGGCGACGGCGTGCTCGATCTGGTCGCCGTGTACCCGAGCGACGACTGGTACGGGCTGCCGGCAAAGCGGCGCGGCGGCTTCTCGATCTTCGAGGGCGGTGCCGCACTGGTCGGCTCCCCCGCGCCCTATGCCACCGGGATGGAACGGATGAACCGGGCAAGGATGGGCCTCAAGACCGACAACTTCGTGGTGGCCGACGTCGACGGCGATCGCCGGTCCGATGTCGTTGCCCATGCGCCTCAAGATGCGCTCGAACGTTACACGTACGAATGCGGCGCCGTCCTCTTGTTCCTCGGCGGGAATGCTGGAACGCTCGATCCGATCGTCCTCCAGAGTTCGCTTGCTGAAACGTCCGACAGCGGGAGCGCCACCTACCGAACTGAATCGGTCTTCCTCACGCCCCGCGACATGAGCGGCGACGGACTTCTCGACCTCGCGCTGCTGCAACCCGCTGCCGATCTGCTCGGATGGCACGATCCCGGCCAGCTGTTGCTCTGGCGGTGGAAGCAACCGTGGACCTTCGAGCGGAGCGGCTCGCCCTACCAGACGTTTCCGCCACCTCCAATCGGTCCCGGCGTCCGCATGAACGTTGAACCCGAGATCGCGACGCCGGCCGACCACTTCGGCAGCGACTGCCTGTTGGGTTGGTGACCTTCGACGCTGAACTCCGCAGAGCACCCAGAGTCGCGGATGGTGCTTGGGTGCCGGGGAACTTGACGTCTTGGCGTTTCAGGTCATACTTCAGGTATGAAGACCGCCATCTCGATTCCAGACGACGTGTTCGCGGATGCGGATCGCCTCGCGAAGCAGCTCAAGAAGTCTCGCAGTCAGCTGTACAGCAATGCGATTCGGGAGTTTGTTGCGCGGCACTCACCCGACCATGTCACGGACACGCTGAACCAGGTCTACGCGGACGTGGGAGCGCGGGACGATGACTTCGCCGTGGCTGCCGGGCGGAGAATGCTGCGGCGCACCGAATGGTGATCGCGCAAGGAGATGTTTGGTGGTCGGATCTGCCGTCGCCGTCCGGATCAGAGCCGGGGTTTCGCCGGCCAGTGGTTGTCGTTCAGGCAGACGCCTTCAACCGCAGTCGCATCGCCACCGTCGTGTGCGTCGCGCTGACCAGCAACCTCCGTTGGGCGGATGCGCCTGGAAACGTGCTCCTCGAGGCTCGTAGCACGGGTCTGCCAAAGGACTCGGTGGCCAACGTTTCACAAGTTGTCACGGTCAACAAGGCAACCTTGACGGAACGTGTGGGGATGCTCTCGAAGTTGAAGCTCCACTTGGTCATCAACGGGATCAGTCTCGTCCTCGGACGCTGAACGAATGCCGTCGAACATGCCCTGGCAACTGCTGGTCCCGCGACTACGCCGGACGGAGGTCGAACGCTAGGGTTCCGCCGGCCCACAGTTGAAGGCAACGATCGGCTGCATGAGCGGTCGGCCGATCGGAGATTTGCGCGGCGGCAGCGACGCTTGAGCCCAAGGACCTCCATGCCGCCACCGCTACCGGCAATAGTCGTTCGCGGGTCGCGCCTCGGCGAACTGCGCGCGGACTACCCTCGCCTTGCGGCGTAGTGCGTCTCGATGCGGTCCGAGTCGTTTGACGAGTACGCGGACGGGAGCGCGATCGTCGGCGTCGCGATTGCAGTCGTCGCACCCGACCTGCCGATTCGCCCGATTCATGGGCAACGAAGCGCCGATTCCGACGCGGCTGAACGGCTGCACCACACGGGGATGGCTCGCGTCAATCACAAGCTGGTACCGCAGCCGTGCGCGCAAGCCGTCGGGGCGACCGCTCGAGCGGCGATCAGCAAGAGCGTCAGCAGTCAGCGCACGAAACGGTGGGAGACGCGACGAGCCGGCGCGACGAGACGAGCGCGAGCAGCGCGACGAGCGACGATCACAACCCCTTGGCAGCCGCCGCGTTATGCGAGCCGGCGCGACTCGCCGCCCGCATGGTGCGAGGAGGGGGAGTTGAACCCCCACGGGTTGCCCCACTGGATCCTAAGTCCAGCGCGTCTGCCAGTTCCGCCATCCTCGCGACGCGGCCATTCTGGCTGCGTCAGGTGGTCGGGAACAGGGTGCCACGGGAGTGCTCGCAGCGCTAGGTGACGGCTGCTCGGCGGGTGTCCGTGGCGATGGAGGCCCGCCTGCCGTGTCGCACAATCAGTTCGGAAGGTCGAGCCTCGCTCACGGACACTCCCCCGCGACGAAGCGGATCACCATCGCGTTGCTCAGCTGGACCGAGGGCTTGACGCTCGGGTCGATCAGCGCGGCCTGGAAGAGGGCGTCGCTCGTCGTGGCGAAGTCGGTCGGGACGGTGTCGGTGATCGCGTCGTCGCCGTTGGCGTCGAGCTGGCCTTGCGCGATGAGACCGAATCCGGTGGTGAGGGAGAGCTCGAGCAGCCGCATCTCCGGGTCGAGCGGCGGGTCGAGATAGGTGTAGGCCGGCTCGGCGCTGGTGAAGAGGAACCAGTTGGTGAAGGGGACGCCGTGGAGCTTGAGGGTGGCCGTCTGGCCACGGTGGAGCAGCGCCGGCGCCTCGATCTCGAAGGGCCAGATCGGCTCGATCCTCACGGTGCCGTCGGTTCCGTGGACCGCGAGGGCGCGATTGGTCGTCGAGATGGTGACGCCGCGCTCGCTCATGGGGCTGCTGGTCAGCGTGGTCGGGCCGGGCTGGAACTGGTCGAGCACGATGCTCTGCACCATCGCGGTCGAGTCGGCGTAGAAGAGCCGCTCGCCGGTCGTGCTGATCGAGATCGCCGCGAGCCCGGCGCCGAGATCGATGGTGGCGAGTGGCGCCAGCGTCGCGGCGTCAAGCACGCAGATCCCGGGCGCCGTGTCGGTGGCGACGTAGATCCGTGCGTCGAAGAAGTCGACGGCGATCCCGACCGTCTTCCCGACCATGGTGCCGGTGACCGTCACGACGGGGGGGGCGCCGATGTTCGCGAGGTCGATGCGGCGGACGACTGCCTCGCCCTGCACCGTCTCCGCCAGGTAGCCGTGCTGCAGGTTGCGATCGGTCACGAGGAACGCGTCGGCCGCCACCGGGCTCGCGATCTTGGTCATCGTGAGGCTCGCCGGATCGAGCTCGACCAGCTCGGTGCCGCGCACCACGAGCAGCCGTCCGCCGGCGCTCGGTGCGAGCGCTCGCGGCGCCGACCCGACTTGCAGCGACTTCTGCAGGACGAACGTGTTGCAATCGAAGACGTCGATGCGGCCCTGGGCCGGGACCGAGGCGTAGACGACGTCCGCGCACGGATCGAGCGCGAGCCCGCCGATCCCGTTGCCGACCTTGATGTCGAAGGTCGCGTCACCGGTTCGATCGGCGAGCGCGACGAGGCGACCGGTGTCGCCGTCCGCGAAGTAGAACGTGCAACGCGCGGGATCGCTGATGAGAGCTCCGAGCGCGAAGGCGTTCGTGATCGGGGGTGAGCTCGAGTCTTGATTTGGACGGCAGCCGACGACGCAAACGAGCGCCGCGGCGGCGAGTGTTACGCGCCGCATCGAGGGGATCTCCGACGCAGGTTCCACTCGGCAGTGGGTGACTTGGGGGGGCTGCCGGATCGACCTGCCTGGCATCGGAGTGGATAGCTCAGATCGAGGCTTTAGCACGGCGTCAAGTGCAGAATCAGAAAACTTGACACGATCTCGGGCGGTGCTACGTGCGCCTGTCCCAGGGCAATTGGCGGGTCAGCGCGAGCGGTTGTCGCACGGCGTTAAGGGAAAACGAGCGCATGCTGCGGACAACCAAGGAAACCGCCGCGAGACAGCGGCGTGCCCGACGAAGGACGAAATGACTTTCGCGCCGATCGACGCCGTGAGATCGCGAGGTACGGCGGTGGACGCTCGACCGGAAGGCTCAGATCAGATGGTGCCCGCGCTAGGACTCGAACCTAGGGCCCGGTGATTAAGAATCACCTGCTCTACCAACTGAGCTACGCGGGCGTCGATCTTGGGCAAGGTCCGCCGGCCACCATTCGAGCAGCGATCGCCTCACGCGATCACGGCTCGACGGCTGCCGCATTTTCCTGGTGCGCCCGGCAGGACTCGAACCTGCAACCTTTGGGTTCGAAGCCCAACGCTCTAGCCAGTTGAGCTACGGGCGCGCGAAAACGAGGCGCGAGACGTTACGTCCGCACGGTGCCGGGTCAAGAGACTCGGAACCGCGTCAGACGCAAGCCGCGGCGAGTGACGGGAGCCCCGGCAGGAGATTGGGGTGAGTGAGGGGAGTCGAACCCCCGACCTCCAGAGTCACAGTCTGGCGCTCTAACCAATTGAGCTACACTCACCACATCGATTCGAATCGGGCGAAGCAGGGTAACGGTGCCCGAGCAACCGTTCAAAAGCTGATTTCCGGTCGACGGCCGGCAGCTCACCGTCCTCCGCAGCGATGGGAGCGCCCCCGCCCCGATGGATCCCCAGCTCGCGCGCGCGGCCCGGACGCTCTTTCAGCTGCGCTTCGACGGCCGCGGCCGCACCTTCTTCGCCAGCGGACGCGTCAACCTGCTCGGCGCCCACATCGACTACCACGGCGGCTGCGTGCTGCCGGTGGCCGTCGACAAGGGGGTCGTCGTCGTCGCGCGCACCCGCAGCGACCGGCGCCTCCGGCTCGCCTCCGCGCAGTTCGACACGACTTTCGACCTCGCACTCGACGCGTTGCCGGCGGCGGCCGATTGCGGCTGGAGCTCCTACCCGGTCGGTGTCGTGCAGTTACTCGACCAACGGCTCGCCCAATCTCCAGGCGCGGATCGCCGCAGCCTCCCCGGCCTCGATCTGGCCTTCGCTGGTGATCTGCCCGCCGGCGCCGGGATGTCGTCGAGCGCCGCGATCCTCGTCGCCACCGCGAGCGCCGTCGCCGCGCTGGCCTCGATCGAGCTCCCCGCCATCGAGGCTGCGCGCCTCGCTCACCGCGCCGAGACCACCTTCGTCGGCGTGAAGTGCGGGATCATGGATCAGTTCGCGAGCGCGCTCGGCCGCGCCGGCCACGCGCTCTGGCTCGACTGCAAGGATCAGAGCTACGACTACGTCGCGCTGCCGTCCGAACGGATGGCCTTCGTGATGCTCGACTCGATGACGCGCCGTGAGCTGAAAGACGGCGGCTACAACCGTCGCGTTGCCGAGTCGACCGCCGCGCTCGTCAAGCTCCGCAGCCGGCTGCCACACGTCACCTGTCTGCGCGACGTCACCGTTGACGAGCTCGACGGTCTGCGCGACGTCCTCGACGAGATGGAATGGAAGCGCGCCCGCCACGTCGTGACCGAAGTGGCGCGCGTGCAGCGAGCGCGCGAGCTGCTTCGCACCGGCCAGCTACTCGAGTTCGGGCAGCTCATGTGGCTCTCGCATCTCTCCTCGCGCCACCTCTACCAGGTGTCGACGCCGCGTCTCGACGCGTTGCACGAGCTGGCGCTCGACGAGCCGGGCTGCTACGGCGCGCGGCTCACCGGTGCCGGCTTCGGCGGTTGCGCACTCGCGGTCGTCCGTCCGAGCGAGGTGGAGCGTTTCTGCGCGCGCGTCACCGAAGGGTTCGAGCACCGATTCGGCGAGCGGCCGCAGATCCACCCGCTCCATCCGGGTGGCGCACCGCACGAGGTGCTGGAGTCGTGATTCCGGGCCTGACCCCGTTGCCACCTGGAGCGCGCGCGCCGAACGTCGTCATCGACGTCGACGGCACGCCGCTCGATCTCGCGACGGCCCTTCCGCGCGGCGGCGCGTGGCTCTTCTTCCTGCCGCTCGCGGGTGCCCCGGTCTGCCGCGAGGACGCGCGCGCTCTCGCGGCGGCGACCGACGAGCTGGGAGCGGCCGATCGACCGCTCTTCGTCGCGAGCGTCGATCACGCCGCGCATCTGCGCCGCTTTCTCGATGAGCTCGGGGGCACGCGGCTGCGTGCGATCAGTGATCCTGCGCTCGAGCTGGCACGCGCCTACGGCGTCGCCTGGTCACAGGGATTTGCGGCGCGTGCGTCGTTCTTGATCGGTGCCGACGGCGTGATTCGAGCGAGCGCCATCCATCCAATCGCCTGGCCACGCCCGCTGGCCGACCTCAAGTCGTGGATGGCGCGCGCCGCTCCGGAGTCGCGCGGCTCTCCGGCGGCGCCGGCGCCTCGCGCGTGACCAGCAGCACGGCGCCAGCGATCAGCGCGAGGCCGATCCAGCCGAAGAGCGACGGTCGCGGCCCGCCACACGCGGCCTGGATCAGCAGCCCGACCGCCGGTTGCACGAAGATGAAGATCGCCATGCCACTGGCCGGCACCCCCTTCAATCCCTCATTCCAGAGGAACACCGCGAGGAAGCTCCCGAGCACTCCGAGGTAGACGATCCACGGCAGCGCCGCGATCAGTGCCGATCGCAGGTCGACCGTGGCGGGCAGCCCCGACTCGAATCCGCATGCGTGCGCGATCCCGTCGAGTGCGACCGGCCGCAGCGTGGGCCACTCGAGCGGCGCAATCACGCCAAGCGCGAGGCAGCCGATCACCGTTGACCATGTGCTGATCGCCAACACCGAGTGGCGGCCGACGAGCGCCTTTCCGGCCACCGAGTAGACGCCCCATAGGGCGCCCTGGATCACCAGCAGCGTGTTGCCGAGCAGACGCCGGTCGCCAGCAGTCTGGCCGGTGAGATCGTCCGTGAGAGCCCCCGTGAGTGTGCCGCCCGGCAGCTCGTCGGCGATCACGACCAGCAGCGCACCGCCGAGCCCCGCCGCGATGCCGAGCAGCCGCACGCCCGACAGCCGTTCATGGAGGAACCAGAGCGAGAGCAAGACGATCGCGATCGGCTCGATCAGCGCGAGGATCGAGCCGATTCCCGGCGTCGACAGCGCGACCCCGCGCACGCCGAGCACCATCGGCGCCGCAAACCCCGGGATCGCGATCAGCGTGATCAGCAGCCAGTCGCGCGGCGAGAAGCGTGGCGTCAGCTCGCCGCGCGCC
>CAYRQC010000375.1:0-8769 GCA_964426265.1 uncultured Phycisphaerales bacterium
GTAGCCCTGCGCCTCGAAACCCGCCTCGATGTCGGCCGAGTGGGGCGTGCCATCGTTGATGTTGCCGTTGTTGTCGTCGAGGGTGAGGATCTGCGTCTCGTTCGTGTCGCAGATCTTGGTGGCGTTGTAGCCGTTGTACCACGCCATCCAGAGGTGGTCGATGACATCGTCACCCGCCGCATCGCCGAGCGAGATGTTGAGATTGTCGCGCACCTTCCAGAACGCACCCATCAGCACTTCGCCGTCGGCGTGCACTTCACCGTAGCAGCCGGCACCACAGCTTCCGCAGTACTGACGCGTGTTGCGACCGTCGCGGATGTCGCCGCCGCTGGTGAAGAAGTCCTCACCGACGATCGGCGTGTCGTAGATGTACATTCCGAAGACGTCGGCGGAGCCCTCGCCGAAGCCATCGCCGCCGTTGCCGGAGCCGTACTTGTCGTTCGCCCAGTGGCCGGTCTCGTGTGCGATCACCGTCGTGTAGGCCGTGTTCTCGCAACCACCACCCGCTCGGTAATAGTTGGTCGACGAGCCGTTGTAGTAGGCGTTGCAGTTCGAGTTCTGGCTGGTGTTGAGCCGCTGCTTGAAGTCCATCTTGGTGTCGCTCGAGTCGAGTCCCTTGACCCACTCCCGGAACGCCACGCCGTGCTTCTGGGCGTTCATCTCGGCGGTGTTGTACTCGGTCGCACCGCCGTTGAGCGGTGTCCAGTCCTTGGTGCCCGGGGTCACCGACTTGCTCTTCGTGTAGTCGGCACCACCCTGATCGTCCACCCAGGCGTACAGGGAGCTCGAGCTGAAGTCCCACGTCACCGTCACCGCGCTCGTGCCACCATTGGTGATCACCCATTCACCGGCGGTGTCGGTGTTGGTGTTCCCGGACGCGCTGCTGACGCGCCCGCGCGACAGGTCGAAGCGTACCGTCGGGTTGTTCGCCCGATCCGGCACCGTACCCGGCGTCGCCCACTGATAGGTGTGGCCCTTCAGGTCGGTGAAGGTGTGGATCTGATTCTCATTGCGGAGGATCGAGCCGTCGTGGGCGTCGACCGTGATCTTCGCCTGGAGCGGCAGTCCCTTCGCCGCATCCCAGATGCCGCCGAGCTCGACGATCCAGGCGATCGCCGCGCCGCTCTTGTCGGCGTTCGGGACGATCGCGAAGTCGACCCCGAGCACCTGGGCGTTGCGATGGCCGAATGCGTCGAGCGCGCGCAGCGTGGCGGCCGCTTCGTTGATCGAAGGAATGAGCGGCAGCTCACCGACGTTCGGGAGGCCGTTGTTCTCGATGCCGATGATTGCGCCGTCGTCGTTGAAGAGCACCGCGACGTTGCCGCCCACCACCTGCACGCCGCCCACCCACTGGTCGAAGTTTACCGACACCTTGTCGGAGGTGCCGATGCTCGCGAGGTGGATGTGCTTGACTTGCGTGGTAGCGAGCACCGACGTGTCGAAGCCGAAGAGGCCGGGGAACGTGTCGACCAGGCGACGCGCCGCCGCTTCGTACTCGGCGTCGTTCTGCGGGACCCCGAAGACGCGGATGGCCTGCCCGAAGACGAAGCTCGGGAAGCCCGTCTCGAAGTTCCAGTTGGCGCGGAGACCAGGGGTCTCTTCGCGCAGCATGTTGAAGGCGAGATCGGCGTCCTGCGCAGAGTACTCACCCCGCGCGAACGCGAATCCCGAGGAGGCCAGCGTCAACGCGCCGGCGACCGCACGCGTGAGACTTCCTCGTCCGACAGCCGTTCGTTTCATTGTGTGCTGATCCTTGTCTGGGGCTGACCAGCGCCGTCGTCGAGCCTCGCACGAGCGAGGAACGTCTCGCCGACGTCGCGCCATGGAGTTGAGTTTGAAAGGGCGAGTTGGTTCTAACCGCTGCCCGAACGTGCTGCATGGTAGACGCGAACGGCTGGTCCGCCAGCCCGCGGCGCGCGATGATCACGAACCGCCGCGACGATGCGCACCGCCGAATCGCGCTGAACGGCAGATCGCCGTGAGCTGCGCTTCGACGAGCAGAACGACACCGGAAGTTCGTTCTTTATGGGAGCTGTCATGGGACCCGCGGATTTCTCCGCACCGACGCCGCCTCCGCGCCGGCGCTTCTTCACCGCCGGGCTGAAGGCCCTCCTGCGCGGTGTCGAGGATGCGTCCAAGAGCGTTCGGCAGGTCTGGCCGACGTCGCAGAGTTTCCTGGCTGGACGACGCGTCGTGAGCCGCTCGATCACCGCGCCACTGCTGCGCCCGCCGGGTGCGCTGTCGGAAGCGACCTTCGCGACGACCTGCGAACGCAGCGGCCACTGCATCACGGCCTGCCCGGTGAAAGCGATCCGGCCGTTGCGATCGGCGGATCCGACGCGCGACGGAACGCCCTACATCATCCCGAGCCACCAAGCATGCGTGCTCTGCGACGACCTCGCGTGCATGAAGGCTTGTCCGAGCGGCGCCCTCACGCTGGTCCCGAAAGAGCAGATCCGCATCGGGCTCGCCCGCGTCGATCACGGGCGCTGCAGCCGCAGTTCCGGCGAGCCGTGTCGCGAGTGCGTCGACCGCTGTCCGATCGGGAGCAGTGCCATCGGTCTCGACGACCGCGGTCGCGTCGAGGTGCGCGCGGCGGGCTGCACCGGCTGTGGCGTCTGCGAGCTCTACTGCCCGACCTCGCCGCGCGCGATCACGATCCTCCCGCTGGCTTCGGCGTAGTTTCGAGGCCGACCAGCTCGCACGCCACCGCGTTCTTCACGTCGTTGGCGGGCTGCTCGATCAAGCTCGCCACGCCATCGACGACCGCGCGCACACAGTCGCTGCGGTGAAAAGTGACCAGCGACGCGCGACTCTTGCCAGCACGCGCCGCCGCCGCGCGCGTCTCGTCATCGGTGACGCCAACCACGTAGAGGGTCGCGGCCAACGACGAGCGCGACGCTCCGTCGAGCGCCGCTTCGGTGCTCACCGGATCGCCGGCCACCAGCACGTCGGCGACGCGCATCCGTACGAGTCCCTCTAGCAACACTGGAACCGTTGCTTCGGCGCTTCTGAGCGCCTTCAGCCGCAGCTTCACGTGGACCTTCCCCACCCGCTTCTCGATCGCATCGATGCACAGATCGGCTCGTCGCTGCGACTCGGGCCAGCAGGGATCCTCGATCACGATGATGCGCGGCTCGCTGACTCCATCGGCGATCAGCCGTGCGGCAACTCGATCCCCCGATTCGGTCGCCAACGTGGCGCTCGCGACACCGGCCCACGGGCCGCTCTTGCCATCACCGCGCAGCGCACTGAGCAGCGGCGTCTTCTGGTCCGATGCGGCGCGCATGGCACGGTAGAGCGGATCGGGAGCGGAGGGCAGCATCACGATCGCCGCAACGTGGCGGTCGAAGAGCTTTCGGAGGGCCACGTCCTGCACGGATGGCTCGCGTACGCCGTCGAACACCACGAGCTCATAGCCATGGACGTGTGCCGCCTCGCGCAGGGAGCTCTCGAAGCCTGGGTTGGACTCGGCGAGCAGCAGGCCGATCTGCGTCGCGGCCGCCGGTGCCGATTGCGCAGGGGCCCCGTTGCTCGATCTGTCGGAGGCGGCACCCTGCCCGCAGGACCCGCCGACCGCGGCCGCACCCGCGAGGAACCATCGGCTCGATCGGTGGCCCATGCGCATGCGCGACTCCCTTTCGTGGCCAGCTCGGGTGGCTGATTGCGTGGTCGATCGCCGACGCTGCAATGGTGGCGCGGCCCCTCCCTGCATGGCGTTTCTGGCGGCCATTCTGCAACTTCTTCGCCACGCGGTGCGACGCGGCAGCGGCGAGCGGTTCACGGCATCGCGTGGGCGGAGTCGCCCTCCGGCGTGCCCGCGGCCCGGAAATGGCGCCGAGACGGTACGTTTCCCCGGGGGCGCCGCCCTGACATTGCTCGTCGACTGCTCCCGGGGCTCGGCACTCGCTGTGCTGATTCAGGTCGCCTTTCTTTCGAGAGCTGAAGCGCATGCGGTTTCGCATTTCCTGGCTGGCCGGCTGGATCGCCGCCGTCGTGGTGAGCGTGATCGCGTTATCGACGCTGCAAGCGCAAGGCGACCCGCCGCCACAAAACGGGAAGGGCCAAAAAGGGCAGGGCCAGAAGGGCGACAATCCACCCGGCAAGGATCCAGACGCCCCTTCTCCCGGCCGCACGCCAGCGGATGACGTGGGGCGACGCGGGGCTCCGCTTCCCGGTACGAGCCTCATCGACGATCGATTCCTGCCCGAGGCCGAACGCACTCAATGGCGGCAGTGGTTTGCCCGCAACTACTACCGCTTCGAGCCGCCACCACTCGCCATCGGGATGGCGCGCACCGCGCTCCGCGCGCGGTTCGACGACGCGGCGACGCGCTCGACCAAGCGCGATCTCTACGTCGCCGACGTGCAGACCCGGCTCTCACTCCTGCTGCACGATGGTGACGATCGGGTGCGTGGTGCCGCGGCCATCTCGCTCGGACGGGCCGGTCTTCTTGACGATGCCGTCGAGGTAACGCGCCTCTTCGGCCTGGTCGGCGACAACCAGAAGCGCGTCCGCGAGCAGGCGCTGCTCGCCGCGGGGCTCGACTCCGGAAGCGCGGCCTATCACCAACTGCTCCGCATCGCGAAGGCCGAAGTCGAGGCGATCAACGCTCCATCGGACTCGGAGCGCGCACGCATCCGGGCGCTGGCGACCCTCTTCCTGACGCTGCGCGGTGAACCACCGATCCCGGCACTCGTGCGCGATCTGACCTTCGATCAGCACACCCCCATCCAGCTGCGCGCCCTGGTCTTGCAGGCGCTCGGGCTGTCCGGAAGCAGCCAGGCGCTCGAAGCGCTCTCCGTGGTCGTGAACGACCGCGCCGAGTCCTCGCTGGTGCGCACGGCCGCCACCAGTGCGCTCGGGCTGCTGCACCAGTCGGCGGCGGTGCCGCTGCTGCTGCAACTCCTCGAGCTGCGCGACCACGACACCGACGTCCGCGCCGCTGCCGCAGTCGCCATCGGCGAGGTCGGTGCGACCGGCGACGAGGAACTGGTGCGCAAGCTGGTCCACGCCTACGAGCACGAAGCCAACGCGATGGTCGAGCGCATGCTCCTGCTGTCGCTCGGGCGCATCGGCGGGAGCGCGGCGCAGCTGCGCCTCGAGCGCGTGATGGAACGAGAGGGACCCGAGCAAGGGGTCTTCGCCGAGCTTGGCCTCGGGCTCCTGGCACGCCGCTCCCCTTCCCCGCAAGTGATCGCTCCGCTGCTCGACTCGCTGCGTCGGGTGCGTGCCCAGGACGAGCTGTGCGCCCTGCTTGCGGCGCTCGGCATCGCCAACGAGCCCTCCGCGGTGGCAGCGATCACACCGTTCGCCGCGGACGGCAGCTCGCCCGACGTGCGGCGCTCGGCCATCGATGCACTCGCGCTCCTCGGACAGAGCAGCAGCGTCGCGGTGCTGGAGCGGCTGCTGCTCGACGACCCGTCGCCGGAGGTGCGCATGAGCGCGGCGCGCGCGCTGGCGCGGCTCGATCCGACCTGTGTCGGGACCCTGATCCACGAGCTTGGCGGTGGGCGAACGCGCAGCGGTATCGAGCGGGCGGCGCTGATCCTGGGTCTCGGGTTCACCCGCGACCCAACGGCGATCGAATCGTTGCTCGACTTGCTGCGAGAGAACGGTCACACCTCCCGCGAGCGCGAGGCGGCGACGCTGGCGCTCGGGTTGATCTACGACACGCGATCATCCCCGCCCACCGCACTTCTCGGCGAGGCGCGCAGCTTCAGCCGAGAGTCGGCGGAGTTCCCGGCACTGCTCGCGCTGGCGGAGTAACCGTCGCGCCTCCCGAGTAGCCAAGCGACTGGCAGCCGTCCACCCGATCACTGGAACGATGGTGGATCGTCGTCGTCGTCGCCCTCGTCTCCGCCAGCATCGGGCCCGAAGCCGGCGTCAGGAGCGTGACCGGCGCTGCCCGCCGCAACGCCGACACCGTGGCGCCGCCGCAGCTCCTCGGCAAACAACGCCACCTTGTTGCGCAGCCGGATCGCCTGGTAGGCGCTTGCATGTGGCGGAAAGAGCCGCCCATCGACTTGCACGAGGCTCGCGAGGATCGAGAGCCGCGTGGCATCGACCGCGCGATCGCTGCCGATCGCCTCGCGAATACGCGTGCCGATCCCTTTCCATCCCGGGAAGGTCGGCAAGCCATCCACCTCGGCCGGCGGCTTCCAGCCGGTGAGCTTGCGCAGCTTGGCGAGACAGATCGGATCGGTGGTGGCGTCGATGCCTTGCATCTTCTGACCGGCCGCCTCGACCGCGAGCAGCTCCATTCCCGCGAGGATCGTGCCCGGCCGGTGGATCTGTGCGCCCTGGATCTCGGCATCACCCAGCGGGTTCGCGGCGGCACCACTCGAGGCGGAACCACTCGGCTGAGTGGCCCGCAGCACCTCGTAGGGAAAGACGTTGCCGGGCGACCCGTCGCGCGAATGGATCGCGTCGATCAGGGCGAAGTGGACGGGCAGCTTCTCCAGCATCGCCATGACCAACTCGCCCACATCGATCCCGTACTCGAGAGCCAGCAGGTCGCTCGGCCCGGCGAGGGTGTGCCAGATGTTCCAGAGGGTGAGCGCCGGCCCGAAATGCTCGTCGGTCCGGTTCTTCGCGAAGACGATCCGGAAATCGGACTGCTTCCAGTAGCGGCCGGTCGCGCGCCGCCCGAGGGTCGGCCCGAGATCGATCGGCGCGAGCTCATCGCAGAGATCCTTGAGCTCGTAGCACGACTCGTCGAAGCCGAGCACGCGGCCGACATTCTTCACCGATCGGTTCATCACGTAGCGAGAGAGCTCGCCGCGCGTCTCGACGATCCGCAGGATGCGGAAGCCGCGATCCAGCAACTGGTTGAAGAGATAGGTGACCAGCTTCGGGTCGACATAGCTCACCGGTTCCGGCTCGACCCGCACGCCCCGCATGAAGTCGACCTTGCAGGCGACCTCGAAGACCTCGCGCCGCTTGCCCGACTTGATCTGGGCGTTCTCGATCACCTCGAAGAAGCCGGAGTGCTTCAGCGTCTCGCCGAAAACTCGCAATGCGTCCTCGCCGCGCGCCACCAGAAAGGGGCGCGGCCCGGTACGAACGATGGGCGTGGGAGGGGCCGTCGGTACCGGCCCGGCGCTCGCAGACATTGGCCGCGCCAAGGGGGCACCTGCGGGCCGCGGTGTGGCCGTGGTTGGTGGCATCGCCGCCGGTGGTGTTGGCATCGGCGTGAATCGCTGCATCACCGTCGGCAGTGGGGTCGGCGCAACCGGCCGACGCGACGGCGGCGGGGCTGGAGTCTCATCGTCGTCGCTGTCGTCGCCCACTCCGGCATCGCCACCGCGCTCCTCATCGGAACTCTCTTCAGGACGCTCCTCGTCGACCCGCTCGTCGCGCTCGTCGATTTCGGCGTCGTCGGCAACCGGCGGCTCGCGCTCCGTGGTGCGCGTGCCCGTGCGTGCGCGCGGGGCGGGGGGCACCTTGCGACGCGTCGTGCGCGCCGGTGGGTTCGCGCGCCGCGTGCTCTTGGCCGCGGAGCGGCTCGCCGAGGAACTCGTCTTCTTGCGCGTGGCCATGCAAACCTCGCTGCCCGGAACTCGCCAAAAATCTGCCAGAAAACGCCGCCCGGAAACGGGCGCCGCCGGCGGGCGACGCGCATGCAACCTGCGAGCTGCAACTTGCAACGTGCGTCGCTCAACGACCGGGGCGAATGGGACAGCGCCCCGACGCGCAGCCGGACCAAGCCAACCGCGCTTTCAGCCGACGAAGGCGAGAGGTCTAACGCCGCTCCTCGAACGAAGCAAGAGCGCGGCCGGCAACGTCAGCGCGGCGCGTTCTCGAAGAGGTGGGCGCAGTTCTCCAGCCGAGCGCCGCGACTGTCGGCGACCGCGAACTGCGTCCCCGACAGGAGCGCGGCCGACCCGTAGCTGCCATCCTTCGCCATCGCGTAGAGCGCTAGGTTGAAGGTCGGCTTGCCCTGGCCATCGGCGTTGCCGTTCTTGCGGCTCTGATCGACGACACGCGCCAGCACGTCGAGGCAGGCGTCGACCGGCTTGCGTCCCGACCGCATCCGTTCGACGACGGCGAACGCCCCACACGAGAGGATCGCCGCCTCACCGCGACCGGTGCCCCCCGCCGACCCGATCTCGTTGTCGAGATAGAGCCCGTCGCCGATCAGCGGCGAATCGCCCACGCGGCCCGGGATCTTGAAGGCGAGGCCGCTGGTGGTCGTCGTGCAGCCGAAGTCGCCGCTGCTGCTGCGTGCGGTGAGGTGGATCGTCCCGGTCGGGCGGTGCTTCAGCACCGGATCGTTCGCGATCTCGTCGGCGGTCGGCGGGAACCAGTCGTCGGTCGCCGACCGGGTCTCCTTCCAATAGAGCCAGAGCTTGCGCGACTGGTCGGTGAGCAGCTCCTCCTCGACGAATCCATGGGCGCGCGCGAACCGCAGCGCCCCGTCGCCCACCAGCAAGATGTGATCGGAACGGCGCATCACCTTCAGCGCGACCAGCGACGGCGTCTTGATGTTGCGCAGCGACGCCACCGCGCCGGCGCGATGAGTCGGCCCCTCCATCACCGCAGCGTCGAGCTCGACGATCCCCTCCTCGTTCGGCAACCCGCCGTAGCCGACGGAGCTGTCTTCGGGATCAAGCTCATTCAGGTTCACGCCGGCCACCGCGGCATCGACCGGGAGCGCCCCCTTCGCCATCTCCTCGAGCGCCTTCGCAACCGCCGGAACGCCGTTGCCGGAGGAGATGCAGCGCGCCCCACTCGCCGCTCTTCCATCCGCCGGCGGCACTGCCTGCG
>CAYRQC010000376.1:0-6811 GCA_964426265.1 uncultured Phycisphaerales bacterium
CACCCTCTTCGGCGAAACGCGCCAGCACGACGCCGTCGAACGGCGCGAGCAGCCGATCGTCCTGCTCGGCGGCGATCAGCACGTCGAGCTCGAAAGCCGACTGCGCGCGCCGCGTCTTGAGTTCCGCGAGCGTCTGGGCCAACTCGTCGGTCGCGAGCCGGACCCGCTCGGCGATGCTGTCGCGCGTGGCGACCAGCTCATCAAGCGCCCGCTGCGTCACCAATCCTTGCGCAAGCAGCGACGTCGCGCGCTCTACTTCGCTCTGCGCCCATTTCGACTGCACCGTCGCATCGGCGATCTGCGCCTGCGCGCGGCGCCGCAGCGCGCTTCCTTCCGCAAGATCCTCATCGAGCCGATCAAGCTCCGCCTGCACCCGCGCCTTGCGGACCGCCCGCGCGGTGTCGCGCAGCTCGACCAGCGGCGAGCCGGCGCGCACCTCGTCGCCCTCCTTCGCGTAGAGACGCGCGACGATCGCGGGTCGCGGCGGGCGCAGCATGCGACGCTCGCGCGGCTCGATCCAACCGGTGGCGAAGACGGTCGCGATCGCCGGACCGAGCACCACCGGCACCGCCCGCACCTCCACCGGCTTGCCGAGCTTGCGCCAGAGCGCAAAACCGCCCGCGCCCAGCAGCGCCATCACCGCCAGCCAACCAAGCAGCCGTCCCACTCGCGTCGCTCCTGCGCTCCGTGGACTTACAGGGTCCTGCAAGAATCATCACGAAGCAGCGCAGCGTAGCTCTTGCAACGCCGCGGTTGCGCCGCCACGGCTACGATGCCGCGCCTCGCCGCTCGACTTCAGCGTGCGCCATTCACGAGGACAAAATCCCATGCGTCGAGCCCGCCGTGTCGCCGCCAACATGGGAGTTGTCGCGTTCGCCACTGCCCTGCTGGCCGGCTGCAGCTCGACGCCGTCGGAAGGAACCGTGCGCGTCGAGGTGGCACTGCCGGAGCAGGCCAAGAGCCTCGTCGGCGAGCCGATCGCGCGCGCCACCGTCCACGCGGACGACGCCGTCTCGATCCAGCTCATCCGCATCGGTGGCGCGATCGCGATGCACCACCACGCAGAGAGCGAGGAGATCGTCTACCTCGTGAGCGGCGAAGGGGTGCTCCACGTTCGCGGCGGCGATCAGGCACTCGAGGCGGGCGACCTGGTGGTGGTGCCGCGCAACACGCCGCACGGCTTCACGCCGACTGGAACGATGCCGGCGGTGGTGCTGTCGACGTTCGTGCCGACGTTCGTGGACGGCGACGTGATCCGGGACGACCTCCGGGAAGCACCGCCGAAGTGACTCGCGCGCGTGGCGCCATCAACAGCGCCACGTGCAACGCCACCAGCGACCGCTCAGCTCACCGCCTCTTCGTGCCGTCGATCACCGCATAGGTCCGCAATTGTCGGACGCCCACATCCTCGAAGTCGATCGGCATCCGTTTCGCAAACCACTCCGCATCCTTGGTGACGAAGTGGGCGCGGCCGCCGGGCTTCAACGCGCGCACCGCGGCCGCGACGAAGATCTCGCTGATCCGGTGGTGCGAGTAGTAGGGCGGATTGCCGAGCGCGAGATTGAACGTCGCCGGCCGGTCGATCAAGCCATCGGAACACGACTGCACGCTGATCGAGGTCAGGCCATTCAGCGCCGCACCGCGCTCTGCACAGGCGATGGCACGTGGCATCGAGTCGACGAAGTGGACATGCACGTCCTTGTCCCGCAACGCCGCGGCGATCCCGACGGTGCCGGCGCCGCAGCCGAAGTCGAGGACGCGCATCCCGTTGCTGACGGCGCACCGCTCGAGCCCGTTCTCCTCGATGACCGTGAGCCCTTCGAGTAGCGCGCGCGCGCCGAGGTCGAGGCGGCGATGGCTGAAGACACCGGGCCGGCTCACTGCACGGACCAGGCGGTCGGCGTCGCGAAACGCGAACTCGCAGTCGAACGTCTTGATCTTCTTCAGCGGACCGCGCTTGATCCCGACGTAGGCGATCGCGTCGCGGCCGCGCTTGCGAGTGAAGCGCTGGCCGAAGAGCGCTTCCATCCGGCCGGCAACCCAATGGTCGCGCGGCTCGTCACTGCTGGCGAAGAGCTGACCGCCTTCGATGAGCTGCACGTAAGCGTGCTGCATCACCTCCCACGCCAGCTCGGAGTCGGCGCCCGCGCGCAACGGGATCAAGGCGGCGTCGAAGGGACCGGCGGGCAGGTCGGCGGCGCAATCGATCCGGAGGTTCGGCGGGAGCGTGCCGTCCGGTTGCAGCGCGGCCGCGGTCGCCGCTTCGGCTTGGAAGAGATCGATGAAGGTGCAGACGACGCGGCGAGTGGGCGTCGCGCGCGAAAGTTCGGCGGCGAGCTGGCCGCGCCCCGGCGACGTGCACCAGAGCCGCGCCTCACCGCCGGCGCGCAGCTCCGGCAGCAGCTCGATCAGCAGCGACTCGGAGGCACGCGCAGTCTCGTGGTCGGCGGCTGACTCGTGCCCGGTCTCGCGCACTCCGCCGCTCGCCTCCCCGCTCACTTCCCAGTCGACGTCCTTGCCCACTTCCTCGTCCGCTTCGCTACTCTCTTCGATCCATCTTTCCAGAGCGCGATGCCGCCGAGGATGCCGTACTCGTTGGGCACGACCTCGACACCGACCGGCAGCTTCCAGTCGATCAGCCGCGCGTTGCCACCGCCGAGGCAGAGGCGGTGCGGCCAGAAGGCGCGCTCGATCTGCGCGATCGCGAGCTTCAGCCGCTTCTTCCAGCGCCGCTTCCCGACCGTGTCGAGCGCTTTCTGGCCGAGCTGCTCTTCATACGTCTCGCCTTTGCGAAACGCGTGGTGGCCGAGCTCGAGATTGGGCACCAGCACGCCGTCGACGAAGAGCCCCGAGCCGATGCCGGTGCCGAACGTCACGGTCAGCTCGACGCCCTTGCCGTGGATGGCGCCATAGCCCTGCATGTCGGCGTCGTTGCAGACGCGCGTCGGCCGCTTCAGCTTCTTTTGCGCCGCGGCTTGCAGATCGAAGCCCTTCCAGTTGCCGTCGAAGTTGACCGCCGTCAGCACGCGACCGTCGCGGATGACGCCGGGAAAGCCGATCGAGACGCGCTGGAATGCGCCCGCTTTCGCCGCGAGCTTCGCGACCTCGTCGATGGTCGCGACCACGGCGGCCGGCGTCGCGGGGCGCGGGGTCGGCAGCTTCACGCGCTCGCTCCTGGGCTTGCCTTTCGGATCGAGCAGCATCGCCTTGATGTTGCTGCCGCCGACGTCGATCGACAGCGTCATCAGTCTCTTCGCCATCGCCCTGAAGCTCCGCGCTTGTCGCTACACGTCCATCACTCGAGGCTCTGGTCGCGATCGTAGCTCGGATCAGTCGCGAGCTTCGTAGCGAGGCGGACGGGGCTAGTGAATACTCGGGGCCTTGCGCGTCACTGACCAACGCCCGGCATCGCGAGTGTGCCGAGATCGATGGCTGCTGCTGCACCTTGCGCGTCAGCGGCCGTTTCGGCGGTGAGCGTCAGCTCTCGCAGCAGTTGGCCTTCACTGCCCGGCTCGCCGATCAAGAGCGCCAGCGCGCGCCCCACCGGCATGCCGACGAGCCGCACGCCACCCTTGGCATCGACCGTCTTCTCGGCGAGCAGCACGCGGGACGCCGCGTCGACCACTTGGACGACGAGTGGAATCGAGCGCGGCTTGCCGTCTTCCCCGGCCGTGCCAGCAACGGTGAAGACGACCGTTCGCGAGGGGCGGAGCTCGACATCGATTGGAGCCGCACCCATTGCGGGCACCACCTCCCGAACTTGCGGCGCCTCGTACGCCGCGCGCACGACCAGCCAGAGCGGCGTGATCGCCGGCAAGTGAAGCGTCAGCTCGCCCGTCCGATCGGTGACGCTCGCCTCGATCGTGCGTGGGTGGTCCCCATCGCGAGTGACCGCCTCGACCGACACGTCGCTGGACGCGACGCCAAAGCGCGTCACCGTGACGCGCAGGTCGAAGCGCGCCGGAAAGCGGATCTCGAACGCCGTCCTGCGCCCCCCATCGGTCATCCCTTCGAGCGAATCGAGCGCGAGCGTCGTGCTCCGGAGCTCGCGCGTGGAAGCCCGCAAAAGCAGCTTTCCCGGCCAGGCGAGCGGCAGCTCGAACGTGCCGTAGGCGCCGCTCTTCACGGAGAGCGCCACGATGTCGGCCTCCTTCGTCGCCAGCAACGCACGAACGAGGTCGCGCGGCGCCGGATCGACCGGCAGCTCACCGGCGGGGTCGAAGTGCGGGACGATGCGGGCACCGGCGAGCGGCTTGCCGTCCGCATCGACGACGGTTCCGGCGAGCGAGCCGGCGCGTGCCACGGAGCGCAGCACGATCGGCGCGCGGCTCGACTCGTCGATCCAGGTCGGCAGCCATCCGGGCGCGAGAGCAAAGAGGAGATCGCTGGAGCTGCCGGCCGCGCGCTCGGGTCGCAGGAAGGTGAGCGCGCCGCTCGCGCCACTCGTGGCGAGCACGGCGCCGTCGGCGTGGACGATCGCGACGCCTGCGATCGGCGTCGCTCCCTCTTCGGCGAGGACGATCCGCTCGCAGCGGCGCGCGCGTTCGAGCACCACGCGGAGCGGTGGGTCGAGCCTGGCGATCGAAAGCGTGGTGAGCCCCGGCGGAATGCACCAGTCGTCACCGATCAGCTCGACTCGCAACGGCAGCTCGACGGCTTGCACTGGCAGCGCGGCCGCGATCGTGAAGTGTTGGCGCGGATGCTCCTCCTTGACGGTGAGATCGAACGGACGCGTGGCGCCGTCGCGCGGACGGACGCGCAGCGTCAGCGGCGGGCCGGCCGCACCGGAGGCGATCGCTGCTTGCAGGTCGAGGCGCAGCACGGCGCCGGCGGGCGTCGAGGTGGGCGAACGAGAAGCCGCGCCCGGATCAGCGGAACCGGACGATGCGGAGGCGGGCGGGGCGACGATCGGCGTGATCGGCGCAATCGACGATTCGCGCTCATCGACGTGAGCCGCATGCGTGCGCCAGAACGAAACGGTGAGGAGCGCTGCAGCGAAAAACGCCGCGAGCAGCCGCGAAACGGTGGAGCTGATACCCATGAGCGGGAGCAGCGTAGCGCGGCTCGTTCAGCGCCACGCGAGGCCGCGCTGCTGGAGTTCGGCGGCGAGGCCGCGCGACCAGCGATCGGGCACGGCGCGCGCCGGATGCTCCCACTCGACCACCCGTTGCGCGCCGAGCACGCGCACGAGATCGGCGCCGAGCGCCGCGGCGACATCGCGACCGAAGAGGATCGCACCGCGGGGAGCGAGGAGCTCCACGGCTTCGAGCGCGGTGGCTCGGCGGAGGGCGTCGAAACGGGTGAGCAGGCGCGTCACCAGCTCGGGCGTCGCGTGCGCTCGCGCGGCTCGTGCGACTCTCGGCAGGTCGGCGGGCGTTCGGTTGGAGCCGCTCACCGGGTCGATGAAGAGCAACGGACAGGGGTTGATGAAAACGACGTCCGAGAAAGCCGTTTCGGCGCCGCCGTAGCTCTGCAGAAGGAAGCGGTAGACGCGAACGGATGACGACTCGAAGGTCCGGGTGAGGAACGGCCGGAGACGGGCGGGCGCGAGCCCGGGGAGCGCGAGTGGCTCGCCGGCCGCCGCGAGCTCGGCGCGCAGCCGTGGCAGATGGAACCGGAGACGTGCGAGATCCGTAAACGGCACGCCCGTTTGCGCCATCCCGTAAGGACCGGGGTTCAAGCCGCAGACAAGCAGGGGATGGGGCCCGAGTGGATAGCAACGGCGGAAGCGGGCGTGCCACCGCTCGCCGTAGCGACCGGGATGGAAGACGCGCCATCCGGTTGCGGCGGCGATCGCGCGGGCGATCGGCTCGAAACGGCGGGCGGCGCGTTGCCACAGCTCGCCGAGCGGGGCGGGGAGCTCTGCGGACTTCGGTGCGGACTTCGGTGCGGACTTCGGTGCTGACTTCTGTGCTGACACCGTCGCGAGGCTAATCTCGCCGGCTCTCTTTCACCGGCTCTCTTTCACGGAGGAAGGCATGACACGGATGCTCCTGGTCGCGGGAGCGTTCTTGCTGTTCGGAGGTGGACTCCGGGCGCAGGACGATTCCCTCGACAAGATCAACAAGGACGCGCGGCTGGTCTTCGCGCGCGGCACCAAGGGCGGGCCCGACCCGGTCAGGATTCAAGAGCTGGTCGACCGCGCGCTCAACATCGCGACCGACCACAAGGGCGATGAGATCGGGTTCGACGCCTACGAGCTCGTGCTGAACCTGTCGGGCAGGCTCCCCGAGGAGAAGCAGCCCGCCCTCTTCACCGAGGTGATGGACTCGCTGATCGAGAGCTACCTCGACAACGACCAGCTCGGCGGGATCGTGATCGGCGTGCTCGCGCAGGCGCCCGAGCACCTCGCGAAGAGCGCCGCCGACTACTTCGATTGGATCGAGCGCGACACCAAGTCGAAGGCGGTTCAAGCGGCGTGCGCGGTCTCGCGTGCGATGAAGGTGGCCGCCGCGACGGTCGGCATCGCCGAGTCGAAGAAGTGCATCCAGAAGTTCGAAGAGCTGAAGGAGCTCTACGGCGAGCAGCCGAGCCCCTTCGGCGGCACGTTCGGGAAGCAGATCGATGAGCAGATCGAGGGTCTGAAGCTCACCGGGACCGACGCGATGGAGATCGCGGCGAACGACCTCGACGGCGTCGGCTTCAAGCTCTCCGACTACCACGGGAAAGCGGTGCTGCTCGACTTCTGGGGGTACTGGTGAGGCCCTTGCCGGGCCATGTTCCCGCACGAGCGGTCGCTCGTGGCAAAGATGAAGGATGAGCCGTTCGCGCTGGTCGGTGTGAACAGTGACGCCGACCTCGCCGCGATGAA
>CAYRQC010000377.1:0-6801 GCA_964426265.1 uncultured Phycisphaerales bacterium
GCCTGCCCGGCGCCGACCTCGATGGCGAGCAGGCCGCTCGGCTCTAGCCGGGCCGCCGCCTGCTCGATCAGCCGAGCGCGAAAAGCCGCCGCGCTCTCGACGCCCGGCGAGAGGGCGAACCACGGCTCGAACTTCTGGACCTCGGGCGGGAGCCGCGGCAGCTCGAGCGGCTCGACGTAAGGCGGGTTCGAGACGATTCCCGCGAGCTGCTCGCCCGGCGCGATCGCCGTGAGCAGGTTGCTACGGAGGCAGGTCACGCGATCGGCGACCCCGTGGGCGCGTGCGTTGTGGGCGGTGCAGGCGAGCGCGTGCGGCGAAACGTCGATCGCGAGCAGCGTGAGTGGCGGCTGCGACGTCCGCGGAACCTCGGCGGCGAGCGTCACCGCGACGATGCCGCTGCCGCTTCCGACATCGACCCAGCGCCCGCGCGGTGCAGCGGCGAGCGCGACCTCCACCAGGTGCTCGGTCTCGGGGCGCGGCACGAGGACGCCCGGTCGCAGGGCGAACCGCCGTCCGAAGAACTCGCGCGCGCCGACTACCAGCGCGAGCGGCTCGCCGCGCAGCCGTCGCACTGCCGAGGCACACGCGTTCGCCACCACCTCGGCGGCCGCGGGCGAGTCGCCGACCAGCAGCAGCCGTTCGCGCTCGACGCCCGCGGCGAAAGCGACCAGCAGCTCCGCTTCGAGCGCGGGCGCCTCGACCTGACCGCGCAGCCGTTCTCGCAGCCGCGCGGCCAGGTCGTCGAGTGTCATCGCCGGCCGCCGGAGAGCCGGCCGCTCAGCGGCGACGCCCCGCCGGACCGGATGCTGGTCCACCCTTCTTGCCACCGCCCGCCAAGGCGCTGATGAAGCTGAAGAGGAAGTAGACCATGAAGTAGGTCGAGCCGATCAGCACCAACAGCCAGCCCGACCCGATGTGCGTGAACGCCGAGTTCCAGAAGCGGACATCGGTCCAGGCGCCGGTCGGGACGGTACTGACGGCATGCGCGACGTCCTTGTCCTTCCAGTCGAACAGGAGCTTCGCCTTGAAGCCCGGCACGACCGCGGCCCACGAGCCGACCGCGATCATCAGCATCACGAGCGCCGGCCAGAGCTTCACCTTGCGATAGTTCATGCACCACCAGTACTGGGCCGCGACCAGTGCGGCGCCGAGCGCGATCAGCGCCCCGAAGAAGGTGGTGGTTCCGGCCGGGCCGCCGTTCAGCGCGGGGTTCAGCGTGTCGGCCTTCCAGCTCGGGTCACTCGCCGTGAACGGGAAGCAGACGCCGATGAGGCACGCCATCGCGCACCAGAAGAAGCGGTAGAGCCGCGGATCGGCGGGCTGCGGGCCGTACGCATAGGCCGGTGGCGCGGCCGGAGCCGGCGCGCTCGAGCCGGCTGGCAACGTGGGGGCGTCGAACTCCTCGAGTTGATCGTCGCTCATTCGGGCTGCTCTCCTGTTGGGTTCGGTCGGTGAAGCGCTTCGAGTCGCTTGGCGTACTCGGCGCGCTTCAGCGCTTCGATCACGGGGTCGATCTGGCCGTCGAGGATCGACGGCGGCGGGTGGAAGCTCTCCTTGATGCGGTGGTCGGTCACACGGTCCTGGGCGAAGTGGTAGGTCCGGATCTTCTCGCTGCGGTCGCCGGTGCCGATCTGGTCGCGCCGGTCGCTCACGCGCTCGTCGTGGTTCTTCTGCTGCTGCAGCTCGAACAGCCGCGTGCGCAGCGTGCGCATCGCCTTGGAACGGTTGCGGCCCTGGCTCCGTTCGTCCTGGCAGATCACCACCAGCCCCGTCGGCAGGTGGGTGATCCGGATGGCCGAGGAGGTCTTGTTGACCGCCTGGCCGCCCGGTCCGCCGGCGCGAAAGGTGTCGATCCGGAGATCGCCGTCGTTGACCGTCACCTCGACCTCCTCCGGCTCCGGCATGACGGCGACGGTGGCGGTCGAGGTGTGCACGCGGTCATTGGCTTCGGTCGCCGGGATGCGCTGCACCCGATGGACGCCGCTTTCGAAGCGGAGCGAGTCGTAGACCGACTCCCCTTCGATCGAGGCGATCAGCTCCTTGTAGCCGCCGACGTCGCTCTTGGAACAGGAGATCTCTTCGAACCGGAAGCCGTGGCGCTCGGCGTGGCGGCGGTACATCCGGGCGAGCTCCGCTGCGAAGAGCGACGCCTCGTCGCCGCCGGCGCCGGCCCGCACCTCGAGGATGATGTTGCGATCGGAGAAGCGGTGGCGCGCCAGCAGGTCGGACTGCAGCTCGTCAGCGAGGGCCGCGAGCCGGGTGCGCGCGCTCCTCGCCTCCTCTTCTGCGAGCGCCGCCATCTCGGGGTCGCGGCTGCCAGCGCTGGCGGCCAACGCGTCGGCCTCGCTGGCGGTTCGCTCCATGCGGAGCAGCTCCTCGTAGCGCCGATGGCGCCGCTCGAGGCGGCCCGCCTCGACGAGCAGCTCCTTCCACTGGGCGGCATCGCGCACCACTTCGGGGCGTCCCAGCAGCTCCTGGAGCTCGGCGTGACGCTTCGTCTCCGTTTCCAGGATCGCCCGGACGGCCGGGTGCAGCATCGCGGTCGATCAGGCCGGCTTGGTTTCGGGCTTGCCGTAGCGGCGGCGGAACTTCTCGACGCGCCCGGCGGAGTCGACGAACTTCTGCTTGCCCGTATAGAAGGGGTGGCACGCCGAGCAGATCTCGACGACGATCTTCGGCTTGGTCGCGCGCGTCGTGAACGTGTTCCCGCAACCGCAGGAGACGGCGCACTCGACGTACTTCGGGTGGATATCGGGCTTCATCGGTGGTTCGAGCCTTGGCTGGCGGGCGCACGGCGGCTGGCGCCGCGCGTATCCGCGCATCGGTGCAAATGGATCGGTGTTACTCGGTCAGCGTCGCTCGGTCGGGGTCACTACTGGTCTTCGCCGGCCACGATCTCGGAGATCCAGGTGGGCAGCTCGAAGGTGTCGCCGTTCTTGACGCCGTGCTGCGCGAACCAGCCCTGCGTCATCTCGAGCGCGAAGCGAACCGGGCGCAGCGAGACGGTCGTCGGCGACTCGACGAACGGTTGCATGTCCTCGATGTTGACGATCTTGCCCTGCTTGCCGTCCGCGATCTCTTCGATGAAAGCGATCGAGAGCGGGATCGCCGTGTTGCGCATGTAGAAGCCGAGGACGCGCGCCGCCGGGAAGACGAAGAGCATGCCGTGGTCGGGCGGGAGCGACTTGCGGAACATGAGGCCGCGCTGGCGGGTCGCCGACTTGTCGGCGATCTCGAGCACCACTTTGGCGCTGCCGAGGTCGAGCTCCTTGGCGACCTCGGAGGAGCGGTACTTCTGGTACTCGTGCTGGCACGCGGGAGCCGTGGCGAGAGCCACGCCACCGACCAGCGCACTGAGCGCGACGACGATCCGGCGGATCGCTTGCATGGTCTTCCGAACCCCCGGGGCACTACGGGAAAAGGGCGGGGACGATACGGCCGCGAGGGCAGTTTGACAACGGAGGCGCCCGGGACGGAGCGGAGCGCGGCTCAGCGGGGTGAGGGCGGCTGCCGTGGCCGGCGCGGCTGCAAGCGCGACGCGAGCGTGGCGAGCAGCTCGCGGACGAGTCGCATCGGGAGACCGATCACGTTGTCGACGGCGCCTTCGACCGTGGTGGCGAAGTGTTGCGCTTGGCCTTGGATGGCATAGGCGCCCGCCTTGCCGAAGGGCTCTCCGGAGGCGAGGTAGTCGTCGATCTCGCGCGCGGTCAGCGGCCGGAAGCGGACGGTCGAGGTGGCGACACCGTCGAGTGACTCGCCGCTTTGCGGATGGAGCAGCGCGACGCCGGTGTGGACGGCGTGCGTGCGCCCCGACAGGGCC
Organism: uncultured Phycisphaerales bacterium; assembly: GCA_964426265.1. Lineage (GTDB taxonomy): Bacteria > Planctomycetota > B15-G4 > B15-G4 > SIAN01 > SIAN01. Next base: position 3,821 of record CAYRQC010000377.1, read on the forward strand.
GCGAGCATGCGCGCCGCGTCGGCGCCATCGATCGGTTTGCCGAGCAAGCGGCCGTCGAGGTCGATCACCGTGTCGGCCGCGAGGAGCGTTCCGACCACGCCGAGCGCGGCGACCGCCGCGGCCTTGCGGCGCGCGATCGCGCGCACCGCGTCGGCGAGCGGACCGGGCGGCGGCGTCTCGTCGACGTCGGCGACTCGGATCTCGAACGGCTCACCGATCGCTTGCAGCAGCTCGCGGCGTTGCGGTGAGCCCGAGGCCAGCACCAGCGGGCGCATGGAGGCGCTGAAGGATCCGCTCACCTTGTTCTTCCAGGAGGCGCACGGCCTTGCGTTCGGCCGCGCGGCGGCCCGGCTCGAGTGCGAGCGCGCGACGATAGCCCGCCAGCGCTTCGGCTTCGCGTCCGAGGCAGGCCAGGAAATCGGCGCGCGCCTCGTGGAGGAAGGCGTGGCCAGGGAGCTGCTCACACGCAGCGTCGAAGAGCGCGAGGCCACGCTGCGGGTCGCCGGAGTAGAGCAGCAGCGGATGGAGCAGCTCGAGGACGTCGAGCCGCCGCGGGCTTTGCGGGTCGAGTGCGAGCAGCCGAGCGAGCGCCTGGTCGAGTTGGTGATCGTGCAGCTCGAGCTCTGCGAGCAGGAGGCTCGCGTCGGCGTCGGCCGGCCTCGTCGCGAGGGCCCGCGCGAGTGCACCGCGCGCCTCCGGCTCGTTGCCGGTCGCGATCAGCGCCTCCGCGAGCGCGGTCTCGATGGCCGGCGCACCGGGCTCGAGGAGCGCGGCGTCGAAGAGCAGATCGCGGGCGCGGACGGCGTCGCCGAGCGCCCAGGCGACGCGGGCCTGGGTGTAGAGCCGCAGTGCCGCGTCGCGTGGTGGTCGTGGCGGTGAGGTCGGCCGCGGCGCTTGGCAGGCGAGCAGAGCGTCGAGTGCGATGAGCGCAGTCAGCAGCGCCGCACTGGCGAGGAGGGAGCGAGCGCACGATCGTCGCCGCCGTTCCGCCATCGAGGAGCGCTCCCGCCGCCCGCGCGACGGCGGGCCGTGGCACGACGGGGACGCCGCGCGTGCAGCGAGTTAGCTCGCGGCTGGACGGGTGATGGCGGTGGCGCGCGCGGTCGGGGCCGCACGGAAAACGTTTCCGGCGAGTGCGATCGAGGTGGGCTTCAGTCGTTGGCCAGCCGGCGATGCTTCAGCGGAAGTCGCGCGACGAGGTCGCGAGCCGCCGGATGCGCTCGGTGAGATCGTCGATGCGCGTTGCGAGCAGGTGGACCACCGCGCCCGCGCGCTCGACCTTGCCACGCACCAGCAGCATGCGGCCGGAGATCACGGCGAGGCGATGGGCGGCCTGCTCGCGCTCTCGCACGATCACGTTGGCGTTCCCGGTCTCGTCTTCGAGCGTCATGAAGAGGATGCCCGCGGCAGTTCCCGGCTTCTGGCGGTGCAGCACCAGCCCCGCGACGGCGATGCGGCTGCCGTGCAGCGCTTGCGTGAGCACGCTCGCCGGTGCGGCGCCGAGCTTGGTGAGGAGCGGCCGCAGGAACGAGAGCGGATGGGAGTGGAGCGTGAGCCCGGTGAGCGCGTAGTCGGCGACGACCAGCTCGGCTTCGGTTTGTTCGGAGAGCGGCGGCGGTTCTTCTTTCTCGAGGGCGCGCGGCGCGGTGCTGGCGAGCGCCACGGCTTCGAAGAGCGGAGCCTTTTCCTTCGGCAGTGCCGCCTGCCACCACGCCGCGCGGCGATGCTCCGCCAATGGACCGAAAGCACCCGCCGCCGCCAGCAGCAGCGCGTCACGGCGAGCGAGCACCACGCGGCGTCTCACGTCCTCGACATCGTCGAACGGCCGCACCGCGCGCGTCGCGAGCAGCCGCTCGATCGCCGCGAAGGAGAGCCCCTTCACCATCCGGAAGCCGAGCCGCAGCGCGGGTCCCTTGCCGACGGGTCTCTCGGCTGTCGCACGGGTCGCGACCTCGAGCGTGCAGTCCCACGCGCTCGCCGCCACGTCGACCGGACGCACCTCGACACCGTGCGCGCGCGCGTCGCGCACCAACTGCGCCGGCGCGTAGAACCCCATCGGTTGGCTGTTCAGCAGCGCGCAGGTGAAGGCGGCCGGCTCGTGGCACTTGAGCCAGCACGAGACCCAGGTGAGCAACGCGAAGCTGGCGGCGTGGCTCTCGGGGAAGCCGTACTCGCCGAAGCCCTTGAGCTGCTCGAAGACGCGGCGCGCGAACTCCTCGCGGTAGCCGCGGGCGAGCATGCCGTCGATCAGCTTCTTCTCGAAGGTCGCGATCAGGCCGGGCCGCCGCCACGCGCCCATCGCGCGCCGCAGCAGGTCGGCCTCGCCGGGCGTGAAGCCGGCGGCGACCACCGCGAGCTTCATCGCCTGCTCCTGGAAGATCGGGATGCCGAGCGTCTTCTGGAGCACCGCCTTCACCGCATCCGACGGGTAGTCGACCGCTTCCTCGCCCGCACGACGCCGCAGATAGGGATGGACCATCCCGCCCTGGATCGGTCCCGGCCGCACGATCGCCACCTCGATCACGAGGTCGTAGAAGCATTTTGGCAGGAGCCGCGGCAGCATCGCCATCTGCGCCCGGCTCTCGATCTGGAAGACGCCGATCGTGTCGGCCTCCTGGACCATCGCGTAGACCGCAGGATCCTCGGCGGGGACGGTGGCGAGCGAAAGCTCGCGCCCGCGCGCGGCCTTCACGAGATCGAAGGTCTTGCGGATCGCCGAGAGCATGCCGAGGGCGAGGCAATCGACCTTGAGGATGCCGAGCGCGTCGAGGTCGTCCTTGTCACACTGGATGACGGTGCGGTCCTCCATCGCGGCGTTTTCGATCGGCACCATCGTGTCGAGGCGCCCCGCGGTGATGACCATGCCGCCGACGTGCTGCGAAAGATGGCGCGGGAAGCCCTGGATCGCGCGCGCGACGGCGACGATGCGGCCGAGGGCCGCGTCCTCGGGATCAAAACCGGCTTCGCAAAGCCGATCGGCG
>CAYRQC010000378.1:0-12390 GCA_964426265.1 uncultured Phycisphaerales bacterium
AGCTCGAGCGTGCTCGGCGGGCGGGCGAAGATCGGCTCATCGTGCAGGAAGCGGCCCAGGTCCAGGGCGAGCTCGCGCGCGCTCGCGTAGCGCTGCGCGGGATCCTTCTCGAGTGACTTCAGCACGACGGTCTCGAGGTCGCGCGGAAGCGTCCGCGCGTGGCGCGTCGGCGGCGTCGGCTCCTCGTCCATGATCATCCGGACGACCTGCGGGAGCGGCCGGTCCCGGGTCGGGAACGGGAGCCGCGAGGTCAGGAGCTCGTAGAGGATCACGCCGAGCGCGTAGACGTCCGCACGGCGGTCGACGCGCGCGGGGTCGCCGCTCCACTGCTCCGGGCTCATGTAGGAGAGCGTGCCGAGCAGCTCGCCGGAGCCGGTGTGCATCGAGCCGAGCGTCGACTCGGCGTCGACGAGGCGCGCGACGCCGAAGTCGAGCACCTTTGGCAGGCCGCCCTGCTCGACCAGGATGTTCGACGGCTTGAGGTCGCGATGGACGACGCCCTGCTCGTGCGCGTAGTGGACGGCGTCGCAGACGCGGACGAAGAGCTCGACGCGCGGCCGGATCGCCAGCTTCTCGTCGTCGACGTAGGCGGTGAGCGATCGCCCCTCGACCAGCTCCATCGCGAAGTACGGGATCCCGCCGCCCATACCGTGTGAGCCGCCCTCGCCGGTCCCGCCGTGCACTCCGGCCTCGTGGATCTGCGCGATGCCGGGATGGTGGAGCCGGCCGAGCACCTCCGATTCCTGCTGGAACCGCCGCACGGCCGATTCGGCGATGACGCCCGCGCGCATGACCTTGAGCGCGACGCGCCGCCGCGGTCGCTCCTGCTCGGCCTCGAAGACGGTGCCCATCCCGCCGGCGCCGAGCTCGCGAAGGATCCGGAAGCTCCCGACCTTCTGTCCGGCGACCGGCGACGGAACGGACGCGCCCGCTCGCGCGACCGGGCTCTCATCGAGCAACGGGTCCCCGCTTTCGTGCGCGCGCGGCATCGCCTCGAGCTGCGATCGCCGCGAGTGGTCCGCCCCACACGCCTCGGCGAGGAACGCCGACCGCTCCGCTTCCGGCCGCTCCAGCGCCGTTTCGAAGAGCCCCCTCATCCGTGTCCACTCGTCAGTGGTCATCGCGCGCTTCGCGGTCGATCTCGGTCCGCAGCCATGCGCGCGCGAGCGCCCAGTCGCGGTGCACGCTGCGCGGCGAAAGCTCGAGCACCTTCGCGGTCTCCTCGACGGTCAAGCCGGCGAAGAAGCGGAGCTGGACGACGCGCGCCATCTGCGGATCGCGCTGCTCGAGGCGCACGAGCGCCTCGTCGAGAGCAAGCATGTCGGCGGACCGCTCATCGACGGCGAAGGTGTCGACGTCGAGGTCGAGCCGCGCCTGTCCTCCGCCGCGCTTCTGGCTCGACTTGGCCCGTGCCCGCTCGACGAGGATCCGGCGCATCGCCTGCGCCGCCGCGGCGAAGAAATGGCGGCGCCCCTGCCAGCCGGGATCGCCTTCGCCGACCAAGCGGAGGAAGGCCTCGTGCACCAGCGAGGTCGGCTGGATCGTCTGCCCGGGTCTCTCGCCGGCGAGCTCCCGGTGGGCGAGGCGCCGGAGCTCGTCGTAGACGAGCGGCAGGAGCTCTTCGGCCGGGCTCTCCCCTCCCTGCGCCGCCCGCTCGAGGATCCGCGGCACCTCCTTCGCGTCGCCGGACGGCATCGGAATCCTCTCGGGAATCCTGGCAGGGTTCGCGCGCGATTCTCGCATGGGTGGTCGGAGGCGCGCAATCGGACGAGTGCGCGGCTCGGCGCGCGCGACCACTGCGCCCCGGGATCGAAGATCGAGAGCCTCTAGCGCGGCTCTCCTGGAACGGGAGCGATCCATGAATCCGAGAGCAGCGACGTGGATGGGACTGGCGTGGGTCGCGTTCGTCGCCGCGGCGAGCGGACAGGAGCTGATCCGTCGCCACGAAGGCACGGCAGACCGGCCGCTCAACGGATTCGCCGTCGCGCTGACCGACCTCGACGGCGACGGCGTCAACGACTACGCGCTGAGCGGCTCGGGATGCGTCTGGAACGGCAGCGGCTACGACGGCAACGGTCCCTTCGTCGACGTCCATTCGGGAGCGAGCGGCGCGCTCCTCTTCACGATCCAGCGCACGGACTGCGCCGGGTTCATCGGCTACGCGTTCAGCGACGCCGGCGACGTCGACGGCGACGGAATCGCGGACCTGCTGGTCGGCGATCCCGGCTACGACGATCCGAATCAGCCGTACCTCTCCGAAGGCATCGTGCGCGTGCACTCCGGACGCGACGGGTCGCCGCTGCTCGAAGTGATCGGAACGGCGAGCAATGACTATCAGGACCTGGGCTACAAGGTTTCGGCGCTGGACGACGTCGACGACGACGGGCACGCGGACCTGCTCGTGCAGTACTCCGGACCAAGCTGCTGGGTGGTTCGAGCGATCTCCGGCCGGGACGGCGCGACCCTCTACGAGATCGACAACTGCTTCGAGCTGTTCCAACAGCCGAGAGTCCGCATCGATCGAGACGGCGACGGCGTTCGCGACTTCCTGGTCCGCGATGGAGGTTCTCTCCGAGCTTGCAGCGGCGCGACGGGCGCCACGATCCTGGAGGCGCCGAGCCCCATCCAGACGGCCGCGGTTGACTACGACGATCTCGACGGCGACGGCGTGCCGGAAGTGGTCGGCACGCTGTCTTGGGGCGAGTGGATTCTTCCTAGTTGCGATTGCCCACTCGCCATTTGGATTCCGTACACGACGGTGTACGTCTTCTCGCTCGCGACCGGCCAGGTCCTTCGCGAGCGCACCTTCGGCGGCGGCGGCTGGTCGCCGGTCGACGTGATCCCCGACAGCGACGGCGATGGTTGGAGCGAGTACCTGTGCGGAGCCGGGTCGGCACACCTCATCTCCAGCCTTGCCGGCGAGGAGCTCTACGGTTTCGAAACCTCCGCACCGAGCAGTGTCGTCACGGCGGGTGACCTCGATGGCGACCGACTTCCGGATGTCCTGGTCAGCGAACCGGACTTCTACGACGTGACCTCAGGCTCCTTCCTGAGTGCCGTCAGCGTGTTCGCCGGGAACGACCTCTGGCTCGCGGTCGATCCGAAGTCGGCGGCCGAGGGCGTAACGGGAACGTTGACCGCGCGCGGCGATGTCCCGGCCGGCAATCTCATGCTGATCGCCGTTGTCGACGTCTCTGGCACGCCGACGTTCCAGGTCATCGCTCTCGACGCCGCCGACGCCACGCAGGCGCTCGCGATCACCGACACCGTTCCTCCTGGACTCGCCGGGACCACGATGACGTTCCAGAGCTTTGCGATAGGCCGCCGCCGCCGCGTGATCGACAGCGCGCTCGAGACGATCACCTTCTATTAGGCCAGACGTCAGCCTCAATCCTCGGTGGCGGTGGTATCGGGCCTTTCGTACTTTGCCGCCCTTCGCGGCGCGCTGCCGCAGCCGGGGGAATCGCGCATGGTTCGCCGCTCGCTTGGGCTTTCGCTGGGTGTCGTGCTGGGTGTCGTGCTGGCGTCCCTCTCGCTCCTCGCTTGCAACCGGGATCCGGAGTCGGGTCGCGCGGCGACCCGCGAGCGTACGATCGCCGTCATCCCGAAGGGGACGACCCACGAGTTCTGGAAATCAGTCCACGCCGGCGCGGCGAAGGCGGCGAGCGAGCTCGGCGTGAAGATCGAATGGAAGGGCCCGCCGCGCGAGGACGACCGCGACCAGCAGATCAAGGTGGTCGAGGACTTCGTGACCAAGAAGGTGGCGGCGATCGTGCTCGCGCCGCTCGACGATCAGGCGCTGGTCGCACCGTGCGCCGACGCCGCGAAGGCGGGGATCCCGGTCGTCATCATCGACTCGGGAATCCGCTGGGATGGGCTGACGAGCTTCGTGGCCACCGACAACCAGCGCGGCGGCGAGCTCGGCGCGCGCCGGCTGGCCGAGGTGCTCGGCGGCAAGGGGAAGGTGCTGCTGCTGCGCTACGCGGAAGGGTCGGCGAGCACGACGCTGCGCGAGGCCGGCTTCCTCGCGACGATGAAGGAGTTCCCCGGCATCGAGCTGGTCTCGACCGATCAGCACGGCGGCGCGACGCCCGAGTCGGCGTTGCAGACGATGGAGAACCTTCTCACTCGATTCGCCGACCTCGACGGCATCTTCACGCCCAACGAGTCGACGACCTTCGGGACGCTGCGCGCACTGATCGACGCCGGTCGCGCCGGCAAGGTGAAGCTGGTCGGCTTCGATGCCAGCAAGCCGCTGCTCGACGGGCTGAGGCAGGGGCAGATCCAGGGGCTGGTCGTGCAGAACCCGTTCCGGATGGGGGAGCTTGGTGTACGGACCGCGGTCGCGGCACTCGACGCCAAGGCAGCCGAGAACGTGGCGGGGAATGCAGCGGGGACGGCGGCGGGAGAGCCAGCGGGAAAGCCAGCGCGCGAGCCCATCGCCAAGCGGATCGACACCGGCTGCTTCGTGGTGACTCCGGAGAACGTCGCGTCACCCGCGATCGCCGAGCAGCTCCATCCCGACCTCGCGCGCTGGCTCGGCGAGAAGTAGAGGCCGGCGCGCCGTGAGCGAGCCGCCGCTGTCGTCGCCGCTGCTGCGCATGCGCGGCGTCGCGAAGCAGTTCGGTGGCGTCACCGCGCTCGACGGCGTCGACCTCGACGTGCACGCCGGCGAAGTCCACGCGCTGATCGGCGAGAACGGTGCCGGCAAGAGCACGCTCCTCAAGATCCTCGCGGGCGCGGAGAGTGCCGACCGCGGCACATTGGAGCTGGCGGGCGCCCGCTTCACTCCGCGCGGGCCGGCCGACGCGCTTCGCCAAGGGATCGCGACGATCTACCAGGAGCTGACGCTCGTACCGCACCTCTCGGTCCTCGACAACGTGATGCTCGGCCGTGAGCGCGTGCAGTCGGGCTGGATCGGTGGCTGGATCGACCGCGCCGGCGCGCGGCCTGCCGTGGTGAACGCGCTCGCGGCGCTCGGCCGCGGCGAGCTCGACGTCGCCACGCGCGTCGGCGTGCTCGGACCTGGCGAGCGGCAGCTCGTCGAGATCGCGCGCGCGCTGCTCTTCGACGCTCGCGTCCTGGTCATGGACGAGCCGACCAGCTCGCTCGCTCAGGGCGACGTGGTGCGCCTCTTCGAGGTCATGCGGCGGCTGCAAGCGCGCGGCGTCGCCGTGCTCTACGTCACTCACCATCTCGAAGAGGTGATGGCGCTCGCACAGCGCTACACCGTGCTGCGCGACGGGAAATCGGTGGCGAGCGGCGCGGTCGCCGACACGACGCCGACCGCGCTGATCGAGGCGATGGCCGGGCGGCGGCTCGGCGAGCTCTTCCCGAAGGTGGCGCATGCGATCGGCGACGCGGTCCTCGCGGTCGAGGCGCTCGCCGGCGAGCGGCTGCCCGTCGCCGCGAGCTTCACGCTCCGCCGCGGCGAGATTTTCGGCATCGCCGGCTTGGTTGGCGCCGGCCGAACCGAGCTGCTGCGCGCGCTCTTCGGCCTCGATCGCGCGGCGGCGGGGCGCGTTCAGGTCGCTGCCCGTGCGCTGCACCACCACTCGCCACGCGTCGCGATCGTCCACGGCCTCGGCCTCCTCTCGGAGGATCGCAAGCAGGAGGGGCTCGCCCTCCAGCGCTCGATCGCCGAGAACGTGACGCTCTCCGATCTGCGGCCGTTCACGCGCGGCGGCGTCGTCGCGCTCGCGGCGCGCGATGACGTGGCGGCGCGGCAGGTCGCCCGTCTGGGGATCCGTGCGCGCAGCGCGAGCCAGCGCGTCGCCGAGCTCTCGGGCGGCAACCAACAGAAGGTCGCGCTCGCGCGACTGCTGCACCAGGACGCCGAGGTGCTGCTGCTCGACGAGCCGACGCGCGGCATCGACGTCGGCAGCAAGTCGGAGATCTACCGGACGATCGGCGAGCTGGCGGCGGCGGGCAAGGCGATCGTGATGGTGAGCTCCTACACGCCCGAGCTGCTCGGCGTCTGCGATCGCATCGCCGTCATGCGGCGCGGCCAGCTCTCCGCCGCGCGACCCGCCGCCGAGTGGGACGAGCGGTCGCTGCTCGCCGCCGCGACGATGGGAGAGTGATCGATGGCACGGACGACCGGCGTGAAGGTGCTCGCCTGGTGCCTCGCGCTCGCGGTGATCGGCGCGTTCGTGCTGGCCAACGCGCTCGCCACTCCCGACCACCCGGCGCCTCTCTTCCTGTCGTTCCCGAACCTGCGCACCGTCGTCACGCAAACGGTCGTCGTCGGGCTCTGCACGCTCGGGATGACCTTCGTCATCGTGAGCGGCGGCATCGACCTCTCGGTCGGCAGCAACGTGGCGCTCAGCTCGATCGTGGCGGCGCTCGTGCTGCGTACGGGCACTGGCGGCGGGATGAGCAGCACCCTCGCCTTGCTGGCGGCGGTGACGTGCGGCGGACTGGTCGGGCTCCTGAACGGCACGCTGGTGACGCAGCTCAAGATCGTCCCGTTCATCGTGACGCTCGGGACACTTGGCATCGCGCGCGGGCTCGGGAAGCAGCTCTCTCATCAGGAGCCGGTTCGCATCGAGCCCGACGTCGTGCGCGGCTTCGCGAAGCTGATGCAGAAGGTGCCCGACGCGGAGTGGCAGTTGGTCGCGCCGGGAGTCTGGCTGCTGATCGCGCTCGCCATCGTGATGGCGTTGCTGTTGCGACGCAGCGTGCTCGGCACGTGGACGGTTGCGCTCGGCAGCAGTGAACCGACCGCGCGCCTCTGCGGCGTTCCGGTGGCGCGGACGCGGATCGTGCTCTACGCGATCGGCGGACTGCTCGCAGGGCTGGCCGGCGCGATGCAGCTCGCGCGTCTCACCGTCGGCGATCCGACCACGGCGACCGGGCTCGAGCTCGACGTCATTGCCGCGGTGGTGATCGGCGGCGGCAGCCTCGCGGGCGGCGAGGGATCGATCCTCGGCTCGCTGCTCGGTGCGCTGCTGATGGCGCTGCTCAAGAACGGCTGCAACCTGGCCGGCGTCGAGAACGACGTCCAGGAGATGTTGGTCGGCGCGATCATCGTCTCCGCGGTCGCGCTCGACCGGTTGCGGAGCGCGCGTTCGCGCTGAGCGCCCGCCCACCCGGACGGTTTTTCCCTTCCGCCGCCGCCCCGCGCTGTCGCCCGGGTTTCAGCGTCCGTGGTGCCGACTCCGATAGGGAGATCGCGTAGGTGATTTCGGGGGACCCAATGGACCGCCTGCGCACGGGCTCGAGAGCGCCAGCTGCCGGCACCGAGGTGAGCACCAGCGGGAAGACACGACACCGATGCCGAACAAGAACTTCGACGAGCTGAAGGGGACGGGGGCCTTGCCGACGCCACCGGGCGTGGGCATGGAGATCCTGCGCATCTCGCAGAACGAGAACTGCTCGGTCGACGAGCTGGCCAAGATCATCCAGTCCGATCCGTCACTCACCGGCCGGCTGTTGCAGGTGGCCAACTCGGCGCTCGCGGGTGGCGCGCGTCCTTGCACGACGATCAAGGAAGCGACGATGCGGCTCGGGCTGCGCTCGGTGCGCAGCATCGCGCTCGGCTTCAGCCTGGTGTCCGCGCATCGCAACGGCGCCTGTCCGGTCTTCGACTACGGCGTCTTCTGGTCGCAGTCGCTGGCGCGCGCCGTCGCGGCGCACGTCCTGGCGGCGCGCTTCAAGGTCGGCTCGCCGGCCGAGGTCTTCGTGGCCGCGCTGGTGAGCGACATTGGATCGCTCGCGCTGGCGACGGTCCATCCGCAGCAGTTCGGTGAGATCCTCGCGAAGCCGGAGGCCGCCACCGCGAGCGGCCGCGCCGCGCTCGAGCAGCAGCTCTTCGGCATCGACCATCGCGAAGTGGCGGCGGCGATGCTGCGCGAGTGGCTGCTGCCCGAGTCGTTCGCGGAGGCGGCGCAGTCGGTCGGCCTGGTTGCTCCGCCAACGCCCGATCCGAAGCGGGGCGCCGGGTTGACGACGCTGCTCTGGATCGCCGCGCGCTTCGCCTCTGCGTTCATCCTGCCGGATGACAAGCCGCTCGATGTCGAGCTGGTCCAGAAGGCGCTCCTCCAGCTTCCCGGTTGCAGCAAGGAGCAGTTGCCCGGCCTCTGGAGTGAGATGGCCGACGGCTGGCGCAAGTGGGGCAACATGCTCGAGATCGTGACCATGGCGGTGCCACCGTTCGGCGGTGGTGTCTCGACCCGGGCACGCATTGGCAACCCGTTGCTCGTCACGGAGAAGTCGGCGAGCAAGGAAGGCGCCAAGCCGGCCGCCAAGCGTGGCGCGACCGGCAATGCTCCGGCGGCGGTTCCGACGGCCGGCGCCGTTCCGACTCCGCCGTCGGCGGCGCCTGCCGCGATCTCCGCAACCGTCGCAACGGCGACGACGCAGCCAACACCGTCAACGCCAGCCATCGCCACAATGCCCGGAATGGGTGCCGCGGCGCCGCCGGCGCAGCGTGCCCGCATCCTCGCCGTCGACGACGACGCGATGTCGCTGAAGCTCGTCGCGTCGCTGCTCCAGCGCGCCGGCCACCAGGTGACGACGGCCAGCAACGGCATCGAGGCGATGAAGCTGGCGATGCAGGTCGTTCCGCACGTCTTGATCGCCGATCGCTACATGCCCGAGCTCGACGGCCTGCAGCTCTGCCGCAGGATGCGCCAGTTCGAGGCGGGGCGGCGCGTCTACGTGCTGCTGCTCACCGGCGACGAGAACGAGGACCACATCGTCGAGGCGTTCGATGGCGGCTGTGACGACTACATCGTGAAGCCGTTCAAGCCCAAGCTCCTGCTCGCGCGCGTGCGCGCCGGCATGCGCGTGGTGCAGCTCCAGGAGCGCGTCGATTTCGACAAGGCGCAATCGCAGCGGCACGTCGCGGAGATGGGGATCAAGGAGCGCCAGCTCCAGCAGGCGGCGATCACCGACGTGCTCACCGACCTGCCGAACCGCCGCTACGCGATGGAGCTGCTGCGCGACAGTTGGAAGAGCTCGACGCGCGATGACGTTCCGCTGTCGGCGATCATGGTCGACATCGACAAGTTCAAGCGAGTCAACGACACCTTCGGTCACGACATCGGAGACCTGGTGCTGAAGGAGACGGCGCGCGTGCTGCGGACGATCGTCGAGCCGCCCGCCTGCGTCTGCCGGCTCGGCGGCGAGGAGTTCGTCGTCGTCATGCCGGGTGCCTCGGGAGAGCGGGCGAAGGAGGTCGCCGAGCAGCTTCGCGTCGCCGTCGCGGCGCACGCGATCCGCGGTGGCAGCTTCGACGGCCCGGTCAACATCAGCCTCGGTGTCGCCACGCGGCAGGCCGATGTCCCCGGCTTCGAGCAGTTGCTGAAGCTCGCCGACGACGGGCTCTATCGGGCGAAGGAGAACGGCCGCAACCAAGTGCGCTTCGTGCAGGCGGAGGGCGTTCCGGTGGAGCCGCTCGCGACGCAGCCTTCACCGGTGCACGCCTAGCCGCTGCGGCGCGCGAGTCAGCTCGCGGCCGGCTGCACCCAATCGGGGAGCGGTCGCGGGTAGCGCCAGACCTGCTCGAACTTCGCGAGATCGAGTGGCTCGCCGTGGCTGGTCGGCGTGACGAAGCAGCCGCGGCCGAGATCGATCACCTCGCGCAGGAACGGCCGCCCGGCAATCAGGTCGGAGCCGCCCGGCCACCACCACGTGCACTTCTCGAAGAAGTAATGGGTCACCTGGCTGTGGCGCGTGCGGCGTCCATCCTTCACCGGGCTGCCACCGTGCAGCAGGTTCGCCGACCAGACCAGCGCGGTCCCTTTCTTCACGTGGAGCTCGCGCCGTTCGAAACGATGCACGGCAGCGAGCGCGGCGATGAACTCCTCGTAGCGCGCGTAGTCGACGAAACCGCGCTGCATGCCAAGATCGGTGAGGTCATAGTCGGGAAGGCGATGGCTGCCGGGGTAGTACTGCAGCGGCCCGTTCTCTCCGTCCATGTCCTCGAAGGCGATCCAGACGCCACACATGTAGCGGCGCGGCCACGAGTAGAAGTGGAGCGAATCGCTGTGCGCGGCCTGCTCGGTGCCGAGGTCGAAGTTGAGCGTCTGGAACGGGATCGGCTGGCGCTGATAGAGGAAGGCGAGCAGCTCGAGGATGCGCGGGTGGCAGGCGAGCGCCCGCACCTCCGGCTGGAACATCCACGCCTCCTGGACGCGGCGATTGCCGGCCGGGTAGCGCGGCGCGAGGTCGCGCTCGATCTTGGCGATGGTGGCGTCGAGCTCGGGCCCGGCGAGGTCGATCACCGTGTAGCCGTCGCGCGAGTAGCGCAGCGCATGCTCGCGCAGCGGGTGGCCCTGCGGCACCAGCTTCAGCAGCTCTTCCGAGAAGGGCGACTCGAGCGGCGGCAGCGCCGTGGCGGCCGGATCGTTGAAGAAGAAGCGGGTCGCGCGCGCGGCATCACGCGTGCCGGAGCTGGCCGGGTAGGTCGGTTGCGGGTCGTGCATGGAAGTGCAGGGAGAGCCTATCGCGATGCAGCGCCGCATCGCGACTCAGTCAGGTTTGCCCGCGACGAGCACGTCAGTACCCGAGCACCAGCTTCAGCCCGGCGCTCGCGGCTTGCCCCTTCGCCGCGCCCGGGTCGATCACCAGCGTTTGCGCGAAGAACTCGAGCCCGCAGAGCGACGGGTCGCTGTCGATGTCTTCCTCGACCGCCATCCCGCCCGCCGGGAGCGGCAAGACGAGCGTGATCAACGGGATCACCAACAGGTTGCCACCCTTGCGCAGGTGGATCGACGTCTGAGTGTCGCCCACGAAGATCGCGACGACCGTTGCGTTGGGATTGGAGTTGCCGACATCGACCGTGAGCGTCGATCCGATCACCGGGTTGGTTTCCGCGGTGAGTGCCGGAACGCCGTTGGTTCCCGGAAAGCCGACGCCGTAGTTCGACCACGAGGCCGGACAGAGGCCGGTCACGATCCACCCACCGGTGGTCGCGCCGCTCTGGCTCCCGTAGCCGAAGAGCGCCGAGCCATCGGCGCTGATGCCCTGGGCGTCGCCGAGATTCCAGCCGGTCAGGTCGACGCCGAGCGCCGTGAGGTAGGTGGTGAGATCCACCATGCCGAGCGTGCTCGTCCAGAGGAACGGATGCGCGGTGTATCCGCCGACGAGGGTGTAGCTCGTTCCGACGACGACCGAGCCGTCACGGCTCACGCCGGTGGCATAGGAGAAGTCGTCGCCGGGCAGCACACCGAGATCCTCCATCCCGCCGGCCGCGGTCCAGCGGAACGCGTCGAGGAAGGTGTAGCCCGTGCTGCCGCTCCACGTGTAGCTGTACCCGACGGCGGTGGTTCCGTCGCCGCTCACGTCGTTGGCGACCGCCCCCAATCGGGTTGGCAGCACCCCGAGACCCTGCATGCCGGCGGCGCTGGTCCAGACGAACGCTTGGCTGCCGGCGTAGTTCCCGACAATGGCCGTGCCGTCCTGATTCACGCTCGTCGCGCCGTTGTCGCCGAACAGGTTGAGCGAATCGAGGTACTGCGTCCCGCCCGCACTGGTCCAGAGGAACGAGTGGAGACTGCCGTCCGCGGCCTGGCCGTACCCGATGACGGTCGCGCCGTCGCCACTCACACCGGTGATGATCGCCGTGTTGAAGCCGAAGGTCCCGAGCCCCTGCAGCCCGCCCGCGCTGGTCCAGAGGAAGGCGCCGCCGCCGTTGGCGCCGCCGTGCTCGTCGCCGACGATCGTCAGGCCATCGCCGCTCACGCCGTTCCCGAACGAGTGGGTCGCGCCGGGGGCGACGCCGAGGTCTTGCATGCCACCCGCGCTCGTCCAGCGGATCGCGTGCAGCGCCACGCCGTCGTGCACCCATCCGGCGATGACGGAGCCGTCGTCGTTCACGCTCGAGGGGCGCACCGGTTGGCCGCTCGTCGGATGGGCGCCGAGGTTGGTGATGGTCTGCGCGGAGGTGGCGTCATTGCATGCCAACACGCACGTCGCCGCGATACCGACGGTGCAGAGTGATCGGACTGCGTGGCCGGAGCCGCACGAAGGAGTGAGATTCATGGACCTGTTTTTCCTGACGATGAGGATCGGGATTCCGGGTACCGGACCGGGACGAGAGGCCCGGCGCGTCCGCTGGGCGGGTCAGTGCATAGCAGAGCAACCATGTTCGGCAAGGAGTTGGCGCAGCCGACCCTCCGTTTGCGCGTTCCTTTCCCGCGTGTCCGGCACGCGGCCCGCGCGGTTGGGTCGCCGCACGAAGTGCATACTGCGAAGCGACCGTCGCCTTGGAAGAGCTCTGCGGAGAGTGCGCCATGAACGATGCCGGCACGACCGCCTCGTCGCCACCAACCACGCCGCCGGTGTCGGCCCCCGCTTCAGCGCTCGCGCCCGAAGTGCCGCCAGCGTCCGGCCGCGCGATCCCGGCGATCGTCTTCCTGCCCGGGATGAACTACCGGCGTGAGG
>CAYRQC010000379.1:0-7519 GCA_964426265.1 uncultured Phycisphaerales bacterium
CAAGCTCGCGGCCAAGCAGCGCGAGATATCGGTCTCCGAGTTCTTCACCAAGAACCGTCACCTGCTCGGGTTCGACAACCCGCGCAAGGCGCTGCTGACGGCGATCAAGGAGGCGGTCGACAACTCGCTCGATGCCTGCGAGGAGGCGGGGATCCTCCCCGATATCCACGTCGAGATCCTGCCGACGCCGCGCGAGGATCGCTTCCGCGTCATCGTCGAGGACAACGGGCCGGGCATCGTGAAGGCGCAGCTCCCCCACGTCTTCGCGCGACTGCTCTACGGCTCGAAGTTCCACGTGCTGAAGCAGCAGCGCGGCCAGCAGGGGATCGGCATCTCGGCCGCCGCGATGTACGGCCAGCTCACGACCGGCAAGCCGCTCTCGGTCATCTCGCGTATCGGCAAGAAGCACCCGGCGCACTACGTCGAGCTCAAGATCGACACCGCGCGCAACAAGCCCGAGGTGCTGCGCGAGATGGAGACCGACTGGGACAAGGAGCACGGCACCCGCATCGAGCTCGAGCTGGAGGCGAAGGTCCAGCGCGGCCGCCAGTCGGTCGACGAGTACATGCAGCACACGGCGACCGCCAACCCGCACGCGCGGCTCGAGTACAAGGACTGGGAGGGGACCATCCAGATCTTCGAGCGCGGCATCAAGCACTTGCCGGCGCAACCCAAGGAGATCCAGCCCCATCCCTACGGCATCGAGGTCGGGATGCTCGGCGGGATGATGAAGACGACCGAGGCGAAGCGCCTCGCCGCCTTCCTCAAGTCCGACTTCTCGCGCGTCAGCCCGCGCGTCGCCGAGGAGATCTGCCAGAAGGCGGGCGTCTCCCCCGATATGCGCCTCACGCAGATCTCGCCCGAGAAGATCGAGGCGATCCACCAGGCGATGAGTCAGGTGAAGATCCAGTCGCCCTCCACCGACTGCCTGGTACCGATCGGCGAGGACGGGCTGATCGCCGGCATGAAGAAGGTGATCGAGGCCGATCTCTACCTGGCGCAGACGCGGACGCCGAAGATCTACCGCGGCAACCCGTTCCTGGTCGAGCTCGGTCTCGCGTACGGTGGGAAGCTTCCGCTCGAGGAGCCGATCCGGGTGATGCGCTTCGCCAACCGCGTCCCGCTGCTCTACCAGCAAGGGGCGTGCGTGGCGACCAAGTCGATCATCACCACCGACTGGCGCAGCTACCTGCTTGCGCAGCCGAAGGAGTCGCTGCCGGTGGCGCCGATGGTGCTCGTCGTGCACCTGGCATCGGCCTGGGTCCCCTTCACCTCCGAGGCCAAGGAGGCGATCGCCCATTACCCGGAGATCCTGCGCGAGATGCGGCTCGCCCTGATGGAGATGGGGCGCAAGGTCGCGATGCACATCCGTAAGGGGCGGCGCGACGCCGACGAGACGAAGAAGCGCGACTACATCGACATGTTCCTGCCGACCGTGGTCGAGGCGTTGCAGGAGATCCTCGGGCTCGACGCGGCCGACGTGAAGAAGGTGAGTGGCAACCTGCGTGAGATCCTCGAAGCATCGCGAAGGAAGGTGACCTGACCATGGCCAAGGAAGGCAAGCGGATCAGCGCCAACCCCGAGCTCGACCGCATCACGGTGAAGTGCATCGACGGCACGGCCGGCAAGGTCTTCGACTCGATCCAGAAGAAGAAGCAGCCGGAGCTCAAGTTCCCGGTGCGCTCGCTCACCAACGTCGACTACGACGCGAAGAAAGGGTTTTTCGAGCTCGGCGAGAGCCTGGCGACGCGCACGCTCACCGTGAACTCGGTGAAGACCTTCGCGCAGACGCTGAAACTGATGGCGCTCAGCAAGCAGATGGTCACGACCGGCGACTTCGCCACCAAGCGAGACGCCTACTACCAGAGCAAGAACTGGGAGGATGCCCGCTTCGATGAGCAGGCCGAGTCGGACACCGTGATGGACGACATCGAGGCGATGTTCAGCCTCGACGGCGTGACGCGCGAGCAGCTCCGCTACGTGCCCGACGAGCATGGCGGCGCGGTCGCCGGCGAGCTGGTCGTCATCGACCAGGACCGCAGCACGGGCAAGGACCTCGAGATCGACTACACCAAGTTCGGCAGCGGGGCCTACACGATCCCGAGCTCGGTCGAGCACTTGAAGTTCCGGACCAACGCCAAGTTCGTGCTGGCGATCGAGACCGGAGGCATGTTCCAGCGACTCCAGTACCACGCCTATCCGCAGAACGCCCACTGCGTGATCGTCTCGATGGGCGGCGTGCCGACCCGCGCCACCCGCCGCTTCCTCCGCCGCCTCTCCGACGAGCAGAAGCTCCCCGTCTACGTCTTCGTCGACTGCGATCCGTACGGCATCGCCAACATCTACCGCACGCTCAAGGTCGGCTCCGGCAACGCGGCCCACATCAACCGTTTCTTCTGCGTGCCCAATGCGCGATTCCTCGGCGTGACGCCGCAGGACATCATCGACTACAAGCTCCCGACCCACCCGCTGAAGGAGATCGACGAGAAGCGGGCCAAGGACGCGCTGAAGAACGACCCCTTCTTCCGGAAGAACAAGCTCTGGGTGCGCGCGTTCGAGCAGCTCCTCTCGATGAAGGTCCGCGCCGAGCAGCAGGCGCTCGCGAAATGGGGCCTCAACTACGTGATCGACGAGTACCTGCCGCGCAAGCTGAAGAGCCCGGGGAGCTTCTTGCCGTAGCTCACTGCTCCCCGCGAAGCTGCTCGGCGAACTTGTCCGGCGTCGTGACCGCCAGCTTGCAGCTCCCATCGCGGCAGACGAAGGCGGTCGCGCGGTCGGTCGCCGTCTTCCCTTCGATCAACGGCGTGAGCGCGCTGAGCGCCGCACGCGTCTCGGGGGTCACCACCAGTACGACGCGGTTCAGATCGAGCCCGCCACGCAGCACTTCGAGGAACGGTTGCAGCGCCGCCATGCTCGCGCCGACCAGCACGATCTCCCGCGGCTTCGACTCCAGGAAGTCGACGGCGGCCAACATGCGTGACACGGCTTGCGGCTGCTGCTCCAGCAGCGGCTGGTAGAGCTTCAGCGTCCGCAGCGCCTTCTTGCGGTAGCCCTCCTCCCCGGTCAGCTCGGCGAGACGCAGCAAGTTCAGCACGTGCACCGATGGACCCGACGGCGTCGCCCCGTCGTACGCTTCCTTGGAGCGGGCGATCAGCGTCTCGTGCCCCTCTCCCGTGAACCAGAAACCACCGCCCTCCTCGTCCCAGAAGCGCGCGATCGTGACGTCGACCAGCTGCTTCGCGAACGCCAGATCGGCCGGCTCGAAGCGCGCCTGGTAGAGATCGAGGAGCCCTTCGGCCAGGAACGCGTAGTCGGCGAGGTTGCCGTCGTGGCGGGCGCGCCCGTCCTTGAAGCTGCGGAGCAGGCGCCCGCCGCGATCGGCGCTCCAAAGCTTGGCACGGACGCACTCGGCGGCACCTGCGGCGGCTGCGAGGTAGCGCGGCTCGCCGAGATGGAAGCCGGCACGCGCCAGGGCGCCGATCATCAGCCCATTCCAGTCGGCCAGCATCTTGTCGTCGCGCAACGGGGCGACGCGCTGCGAGCGCGCCGCGAGCAGCTTGGCGCGCGCCGCGGCCAACTCGGCGATCACGACCTCAGGTGCCTTCCCGCGCGCTTTCGCGAGCTCCGCGATCGTTTGCGGGCGCGAGAGGACGCTCTTGCCGTGCTCGAAGTTGCCGGCCGCGGTCACACCGAACCAGCTCCCGACCCACACTGCGTCGTCGGCACCGAGCACCGCCGCGAGATCGGCCGGATCCCAGGCGAAGAAGCGCCCCTCCTCTCCTTCGCTGTCGGCGTCTTGCGTCGCGTAGAAGCCGCCGGCCGGTGACTGCATCTCACGCAACGCCCAGTCACCGATCTCGCGCACGATCGTCGCGAGCGCGACATCCCCCGTCGCCAGCCAGCCGTCGAGATAGGTGCCCGCAAGCAACGCGTTGTCGTAGAGCATCTTCTCGAAGTGCGGGACGAGCCAGTGGTCGTCGACCGAGTAGCGGTGGAAGGCACCGCCGAGCTGGTCGTACATCCCGCCCGCCGCCATCTTCTGCAGCGTGAACTCCGCCGCCTTCCTGCCCGCCGGATGGCCGAGCCGCGCATCGATCCGCAGCAACAGCGAGAGATCCATCGAGTGCGGGAACTTGGGCGCCTGTCCGAACCCGCCATTCTCGTCATCGAAGGCGCGCAGCATCCGTTCCGCGGCGCGCGCGAGCAGGCCAGCCGGCAGCTCCGCATTCGCCTCGCCGGCGGCCACCGGTGCCGGCGCGCTGATCTCGCGGATCTGCTCGGTGAGCCCATCGGCCGCGCGGAGCACCCGTTCGCGCTCGTCCTTCCAGACCCGCGCCATCTCCTGACAGACGCGCGGGAAACCGGCGCGGCCGTAGCGATCCTCCGGCGGAAAGTAGGTGCCGCCATAGAACGGCTTGGCGTCCGGCGTGAGCCACACCGACATCGGCCAGCCGCCGCTACGCGTGAGCGCCTGGACCGCCTTCATGTAGATCTCGTCGACGTCGGGGCGCTCCTCGCGATCGACCTTCACGCAGATGAAGGAGGCGTTCATCAACGCCGCGATCGCCTCGTTCTCGAAGCTCTCGCGCTCCATCACGTGACACCAGTGGCACGCGGCGTAGCCGACCGAGAGGAAGAGCGGCTTGTCTTCGGCCTTCGCACGCGCGAACGCCTCTGGTCCCCACGGATACCAGTCGACTGGGTTATGGGCGTGCTGCAGGAGATAGGGCGAGGTCTCGCTGGCGAGATGATTCGACGGGTGAACTGCCATCGGCGGTCTCCCTTCCTGCGATTGCGCGGTGGCGCTCGAGGTGGCGATCGGCGGAGCCTGGGCCGCGGCGCGCGCGGCCGGCACCGTGATGCGATCGGAGGCGCCACACGCCGTGGCACCGACGGCGATGACGCTGCCGAGCACCGCGACGACGGCGCGCCCGCTCACGGAACGAAGCGCGTTTCAGCCCTGCTGATCCAGCCGACGAGCTGTTCGCTCAACCAGTCATAGGTCTGCACGAACTGCGAGATGATCTTCCCGGCATCGGGCTCGGTGATCTGCGTCCGGAAGACACCGACGTTCTCGAGGAAGATCGTCTTCGGATCGCGCTGCATGCTCTCGATGCGCGAGTGGAACTGGCCGTCGTCGACCGGCGCGCTCGGGAAGCTCATGCGCACGCCGAGCAGCAGCGGCGGCCGTTCGAAATGCGAGTAGTCCTCGGACGTCATCGAAAGCATCGACTTGCCGACCAGATCGATCGAGTTCGAGGTGAGGCGCGGCGTCACCAGCGACTGCACCGCGTACTGCTCGGCGACGAAGTGCGGGATCTTGAGCTCGGTCAGCGCGGTGCGCGCGAAGGAGTCGAGCCGCCGCTCGAAGTCGTCGCGCGAGATCCCGGTGATCTGCTCCTGGATGCGGAGGCGATCGCCGAGCACCCACGCCGCCGACACCGCCCCCTGCTGCGCCGGCGGGTTGGCGAGCATCGCGCCACCCTGCACCAGCTGGAAGTTCACGTAGCGCGTCGTGTCACGCTCGAACGCCTTGGCGTGCAGCCGCTGGAGATCGGCGAGCTGCCACTGCTGCGCGGGGAAGACGAGCTCGGCCAGGAACTGGATGCTGCGCAAGGGGTGCAAGAAGCGCTCCGGGAAAGTCAGTCGATCGAAGGACGCGGCATTATCGGCTCGAGCCCGAGGTGAGCAACCGCAGTCCCGCCCACGGGATGAAGACGGCGAGCACCTGCATCCAGGCGAGCGCTCCGACGACGGCGTCCCGGGCGATGTGAACCAGCGAGTAGATCCGACTGGTCAGCATCTCCTGCGCCCCCGGCAGCAGGACGATCGCGTCGAACTCCCGCAGCGCGAGCCCGAGCACCACGATCCCGACCGCGACCAGCCCCGGCACGAGCAGCGGCAGGCGCAGCCGGAGCCAACGCGTGCCGGCACCGACCGGCGCCAGCTCGGCCGCCTCGTCGATCTCGGGGGCGAAGCGGCGCCACGACGCCGCGAGCCCGAGCACCGCCACCGGCAGGAAGCGCGAGCAGAGCGTCAGCGAGACGAGCCCCCAACCGCGACCAATCCGATCGATCACGCCCGAGTCGGCGAGGAAGAGCTGCTGATGCGCCATGCCGATCAGCAGGCTCGGGAAAGCGAGCGGCAGCAGGACGATCGCGCGCGCCGCCGTGCTGACCCGCCGCGCGCGTGCCAGCGCACGCGCCGGCCCGATCGCGAGCAGCAGCAGCAGCAGCACGCCGACCCCCGCGTTGCGGAGGCTGTGTGCCACGTCGGGCGCATAGCGGCGCACCGCGCTGCCCACCGGTGATGGGGCGTCGTAGATCGACAGGTCAACCGTCGTGGGCGGCGGTGGCTGGCCATTCACCGTGACCGCCGCCGTGGCGTCGGGCCGCGCGCCCGGTCGCTTCAACGCCATCTTTCCGAGGACGCCGAGCGGGACCGCCGCGGTGACGATCAGCACCGCCACCAGAAAAAGGTGAGCCAGCGGCTGCCAGCGTCCCAACCGGAACGGGCGCGGCGCCACATGGCTCCCGCTCAGCGACGCCACGTCGCGTCGCTGCTCCCCGCGCGCAAGCAGCAGCAGCGCGAGCGCCGAGATCGCCACCAACGGCAGCGCGAACGCCGTCGCGCTCATCGGATCGAGCTGGCGTACGAAGGCGCCGTAGACCTCGGTCGCGAAGACCTGGAACGTCCCCTCGCCTTGCATCGCGAAGCTGAAGAAATCGGGCACGACGAAGTCGGAGATTGCGAAGACGAAGACCAGCAGCGCCGCCGCGACGATGCCACCGCGCGCGAGCGGCAGTGTCACCCGCGCCAATGCACGCCACTCGCCGAGGAGCTGGCGCGCCGAGTCCTCGACGTCGGCGCTCACCTCGCGGAACGCCCGCGCCGACAGCAGCGCGACGACCGGGAAGAGGGAGCTGCCGAGGATGAAGACGATCGCCGGCAGGCCGCGCATCGGGACCAACTGCACCCAGCCGATGCCAGCGAGATAGGGCGGTAGCAGCAGTGGCGCGATCGCGATCGACTCGTAGAGGCGGGCAAACTTGAGATTGCTGCGCGCGATCAGGAACCCGAACGGCACGCCGACCACGGCCGTCACGACCACCACCGCGGCGGCCAGCTCGAGGCTGTTCCAAAGTGTCGCGCGCCGCGCCGCCGCACCGGGTCCGGAGCCGAGAATCGCAGCGTACGGAGCGAGCGAGAACGCGCCACCTTCAGGGAAGAAGGAGCGCGCGATCAGATAGACGACCGGCCCGAAGGCGACGATGACGAAGGGCAGCCATGCGAACGGCAGCCCGGTGACCGTTCGGCGCAGCCGTCCGGCGAGCGATGCGCTCATGTCGAGGCCTCGAGCGAGATCGCCCCCGCGACCAAGGCGGCAGCGTACGGCAGGCGCTCGCTCAGTCAATCTCGGCGGCGTTCACCACGATGCGATCGACCAGCCCGTAGGGCACGGCCTCCTGGGCGGTGAGCCAGAAGTCGCGCTGGCAATCGGCGCGCACCTTGGCGGCCG
>CAYRQC010000380.1:0-9863 GCA_964426265.1 uncultured Phycisphaerales bacterium
GGCGCTGAAGGACCTCGACGACACGAACGGCTATCGACGCGCCTATCGGCAATCGCAGCTCGACTACGCACTGCTCGCACTCGCCGACGGCCACAGCGACGACGCGCGCAAGAATCTGGCGATCGCGCGCACCTACGCGCCCGACGCCGCCACTGCGACGCTCGAAGAGCTGCTCGACGCGTGCGTCGATGTGCAGCGCAATCGGGTCGACGAGGCGCGCGCGCGGCTCACGCAGATCGAAGCCGGGGCGGCCCGCCTCTCGATCCAGCACGCGACGCCCACCGCCACCAAGCTGCTGCGCATGCTCGGCGCGCAGGCGGCACTGGCGAAGGAAGCGATCCGCCTCGGGCTGCGGGAGTAGCGCGCGGTCAGCCCCCTGCGCTGGTGGTTGCCGAGCTGGCCGCCGCCGTGGCCACGCACTTCTTGCAAGTCCCGAAGATCCGCAGCGAATGCGACGTGATCTGGAAACCGTGGCGCGTCGCCACCTCCGATTGCAACGCCTCGATCCGCTCCTCCTCGAACTCGATCACGCTGCCGCAGCGGACGCACATGAGATGGTCGTGGTGGGCGCGGCCGAGGATGTGCTCGTAGCGCTTGGTGTCGCCGCCGAGCTCGAGCATGTCGAGGAAGCCGCCTTCGACCAGCAGCGACAGCGTTCGGTAGACGGTGGCGCGCGAGACGTCGTCGCGGCCACGCCGGAACGCCTCGTGGATCTCCTCCGCCGTGAAGTGGCGATGGGTTGCGAAGACGCGCTTCAGGATCCGCCGCCGCTGCGACGTGAGCTTCAGCCCCTTGCGGCGGATGAAGGTCTCGAACTCGCGCTCGACGCGTTCGAATGCCGCTTCGGCGCTTGGACGCCGCGGCGGCGGCGCTCCCGGTGCGCCATCGGCAATCTCCGACTCGCTCATTCCCTCGAAACCCTTTCCCCCTCCACCGCCGACGCGCCCGGTCCTTTCGCTGGTGCTCGTCCGTAGTAGATGCGGTAGAGCTTGGCGGGTGCGACCCCGATTCGGAAGGCCCCAGCGATCAACCAATTGAGCACGCTCGTCCAGACGATGCCGTGCTGCTCCCAACGGCGCGCGCTCAAGTGGATCCGGCTGGTCGTCTCGACGATGCGGCCGAGCGCCGCGAGCCGCGGGGCCAGCGCGAGGTCTTCGCACAGCGGGAGATCGGGGTAGCCGCCAGCGCGCTCGAAGTCACGTCGCCGGAGATAGAGCCCCGAGTCCCCGTACGGGCAGCGCCGCACGCGGGCGCGCCACGAGGCGTGCCGCTCGATCCAGCGGTAGGCGGCACGCTCCCCCTCGATCTGCTGGCGAAAGATGACAGCGCCGACCCCCGGATCGTCGAGCGCGGCGCCGGCCTCCCGCAACGCGCCCTCATCGAGCCAGCAGTCGGCGTGCAGGAAAAGCAGCCGGTCGCCAGCCGCCGCCGCCGCCCCCGCGTTGAGCTGCGGGCCACGGCCGGGACGGCAACGAACCAGCCTGGCGCCGACGGCCGCGGCTGCCGCGTGTGCCGCCTCGTTGCCACCACCGTCGGCCACGATCAGCTCGTCGGCGCCCGGCAGTGCCGCCCAACGCGGCAGGTTCGCGCAGAGTGCGGCAGCGTCGTCGAGCGCGGGGATGACGACGCTCGTCATCGCGCCGCCCTCGTCACCGGGCCCCCGTCACGAGCTCACGCTTCCTTCTGCAAGCCGACATCGCGGCGGTAGTGCATCCCTTCGAACGAGATGCGCCCGGCCGCCTGGTAGGCGCGCATCCGCGCCTCTTCGATCGAGACGCCGACCGCCGTCACCCCGAGGACGCGGCCGCCGTTGGTGACCCACTGACCATGCTGCTTCTTGGTGCCCGAGTGGTGCAGCCGGACACTCGGCACGGCGGCCGCCTCCTCGAGCCCGACGATCGGCTGTCCCTTCTTGAACGGTCCCGGATAGCCGCCCGACGCCACCACGACGACCAGCGCCGCTTCGTCCGAGAACTCGATCGCGCCGAGCTCTTCGAGCTTCCCCTCCGCGGTCTTCTTCGCCAGCTCGACGAAGTCGCTCTTCAAGCGCGGCAGGATCACCTGCGTCTCGGGATCGCCGAAACGGACGTTGAACTCGAGGAGCTTCGGCCCATCGCCCGTGAGCATCAGTCCCGCGTAGAGGACGCCGCGGAACTCGAGCCCTTCGCGATTGAGCGCGTGGAGTGTCGGGACGAGAATGCGCGACTCGATCTCCGCTTGCAGCACGGGTGTCCAGACCGCCGAGGGCGAGTAGGCCCCCATGCCGCCCGTGTTGGGACCGGCATCGCCATCGAAGACCCGCTTGTGATCGCGCGCCGGTTCGAGCATGCAGAGCGTCTTGCCATCGGTGACAGCGAGCACCGAGAGCTCTTCGCCCACCAGGCATTGCTCGAGCAGCAGCTTGTTGCCCGCCTCGCCGAACTCGTGGCGCACCATGATCCGTTCGACCGCGGCGAGCGCCTGCTGCGGATCGTCCGCGATGATCACGCCCTTGCCGGCCGCGAGCCCGTCGGCCTTCAGCACCACCGGCCAGCCGGTCTGTTGCTCGGCGACCCAGAGCTCCGCGTGGCGTGCATCGGTGAAGACGCGATAGTCGGCCGTCGGGATGTGGTACTTGCGCAGCAGGTTCTTGGTGAAGACCTTGCTCCCTTCGAGCTGCGCTCCCGCCTTTTTCGGCCCAAAGACAAGCAGCCCGTGCGCCGCGAACGCATCGGCGATGCCGTTCACCAGCGGCCCTTCCGGCCCGACCACCGTGAGATCGATCTGCGTGTCGCGCGCGAAGCGGGTCAACCCCGCGAGGTCGTCGGCGACGATCGGCACACAGGTCGCGATCTCGGCCAGTGCATCGGAACCGGGCGCCACCCAGAGCTTCTCGGTGAGGGGCGAGCGGAGGATCGCCTCGGCGATCGCATGCTCGCGCCCACCAGAGCCGACGAGGAGGATCTTCATGCCCGCCATCCGCGATTCACCCGCGTCCCGCCGGTCGCCGAAAAGGGGCGGGAACTCTAGCAAGCGGAGCGGCCGTCGCGACGCTTGACCACCGCCGCCGCGCAGCGTTGCATGGCCCCTCGACGCGCCCGTCGCCCAACTGGCTAGAGCGGCGGATTTCTACTCCGCAGGTTGCAGGTTCGAACCCTGCCGGGCGCACCAAGCGAGACACCCGCGGCCGGAAAAAACGCCGGCGCGACTGTCACCAGCAGGTTTGGCGATCGTCTCCTGCGGCGTGACCTCGAAGCCCCACGACGCCCTCTTCCGCGCGATCTTCGGCCTGCCGTGCCATGCGGCGGCCGAGCTGCGCGCCGTGCTGCCCGCCGCGGTGGTGGCGGAGCTCGACCTCGAGACGCTGACACCACTCGACGGGTCGTTCGTGGATGAGGAGCTCCGGGCCTCGAGCGCGGACCTGCTCTTCGAGGTGAATCTGCGCGAGGGCGGCAGCGGGCTCGTCTACTTCCTGATCGAGCACCAGAGCAAGCCCGACCGGTGGATGCTGCTCCGGCTGCTGGGATACATGCATCGGATCTGGATGCGTCACGCGGCGCAGCATCCGGGCGAGCCCGGGTTGCCGCCGATCGTGCCGGTGCTGCTCCACCAAGGGCCGCAGCCGTGGCCTTGGCCGGCCGACTTCGCGAGTGCGCTTGCGGTGTCGCCGAAGCTGCGCGCCGCGTTTGGCCGGCACTTGCTCGACTTCGAGTTCGTGCTCGACGTCCTGGCACTCCTCACGGACGAGCAACTGCTCGACCGCACGATGGACGTGGTCGCCCGGCTCGCCATGGTCGCCTTGCGAAACGGAAAGCTGACGCCCGAGCTCGCCAAGCACATGGCCGCCGTCGTGAGAAAAGTGCGCGTCGACCCGCGCGGGCCCGGTGTCGTCCAGGCGCTCGCACAGCTCGCCCGATATGTTTATGAAGTCAGTGACGAGCCAGCCGACGAGGTGCGACGCCTCCTCACCGCCGCATTCGAGCCCACCTACCGGAGTCTTGTGATGACCGCCGCCGACCAGCTGCGTACGGAGGGCCGTACGGAGGGGCGAACCGAGGGACGTACGGAAGGCCTGATCGAGGGCCTGCTCGTCGCGCGCCGTGAAGACGTGCGCGAACTGCTCCAGATTCGTTTCGGGCCGCTCGACTCTGAGACGCGGCAGCGCATCGAGAATGCACCGCTCGAACAGTTGACCGGATGGCTGCGGCGTTGCGCCGTCGTCCATCAGCTCGCCGAGGTCTTCGCCGCCTAAAGCTTGGGGCGACGCTCGTTACCGTTGGCGCCGCAGGCCAATGGCACAATCCGCTCGACCGTCAAAGAAAACTGCGCACGGCTGTCACCAGCAGGTTTGGCGATCGTCTCCTGCGGCGTGACCTCGAAGCCCCACGACGCCTTGTTCCGCGCGATCTTCGGCCTGCCGTGCCATGCGGCGGCCGAGCTGCGCGCCGTGCTGCCCGCCGCGGTGGTGGCGGAGCTCGACCTCGAGACGCTGACGCCACTCGACGGGTCGTTCGTGGATGAGGAGCTCAGGGCAGCAGCGAAGGTGCTCAAGACCCCTGATCCAGTCGTACGCGCTGCCTGCGATCAAAAGGACATCAACGCGCGCGATCGGATCCTCATGCATGCAGCCAGGCCGGACGTCGGTAGCCGCGACCAGATACTGGATCAGATTCCGTCGATCCGGCGCCTGGTCGAGCCGCCTGTCGATGTGCTGCGGAAGTGCCCGGAACTCGGTCTGTCGCCGTGATCGATTTGGCATCGCGGCTTGTCAGGAACGGCAGAACTCCGCGAACCGCGCGCTCAGCGTCTCGTCGGTGACGTCGGTCCGGATCGTGACCTTGCGCTTCTCGAGGAGCGGGGTGAGGTCGTGGTGTGGCTCGTCGAGGTGCGGCTCGTAGAGGAGCCGTTGGAGCGCGAGCGCGGGGTCGCCGAGCGTGAAGACCAGGCCGGCAGCCTCGGTTGCGACGTGGATGCCGGCACGGTTCCCTCCAACGGCGACCTCCTCGAAGTCGCTCGGAGCAGCGCTCTTGTCCTGCGATGTGCTTGCCTCACTGGCTCGAATCGCCTGCGCCCAACGCTCGACGAAGGCGGTCGCCGCAGCCTCCGTGGCAGGGACGTGGAACTCGAGGGCGCCGCCGTGATGGTCGCACCAACGGACTCCGTTGGCCAACGCCGCGTCGAGACGGGTGACGCACGCCTCGTCGCCGATTCCGAGCCAGTCGCGGAACTCCTGGCGCTGCTTGTCATCCGTGAGGCCACGGCGCACCAACGCGTCGGCAATCGTCAGGAGCTCGGCGAGCTTCGTGACGCGCACGTGCTGCCACGCGCACAACCGGCCGTCGGCGGCACGGAAAAAGTCGCCGTGTTCCACGGCGACGTGATGCACCAGCTCCAACGCAAGCGGATCCTTCGGCTTCCCGTCGGGGCCCGGCTCGAGGCCCTCCTTCTCGATCTCCGCAAAGCAGAAGGCGAACGGGAACGACTGCCCGAGCGCGACGATCGGCTCGCCGCCGAGCACGCGGCCGAGCATCTCGTCCGCCGACTCGAATCCTGGCTTGGGCGGCCCGATGAGCTGCGCTTGCTCGCTCACATAGAAGCCGCGGTAGACGAGCTGCACGTCGAGCCGGTCTTTCGCCGCGTCGTAGGCCCAGCGGATCTCCTGCCCCTCGAACTCGAGGCAGCTCGACAGGAGCACAAGGAGCGCCGCCGCCAGGATGGTTCGTCGCCTTGTCGAAGACTTCGCGTCCATGGCGTACGCCTCCTCCTGTATTCGTGCGATGGCTCGGAGTCGTTCGAGTCCGAAGCCGTCGGTGCACCATCGCCGTCCACGGCCTGGCGCTCACCAACCCAAGCTATCTCCTCTCCTCGATCCTGACCGTCCGTCTTGCTTTCGATCCGAGAAGGTCCGGTTCCGCGAATGTGCGTGTGACCTTCCTTTTCATGCGGTGACGAGCCCCATGCGGAGTCGCGACGTCGTCCTGTTCGGAGCGGTCGCGCTCGCTGTCACGACCGCGGCGTGGCAGATGGAACGCGGCAGGCCGACGCTGAGCGCACCGACCCGGACGGCCTCGCCGAGTGCCCGCGCCGAGTCGCGCGATGCGGTCGGCGTGCTGGCAGTCGCTCCGTCGGCGGTCGTGGTGGAGCGCTCGTCAATCGCCGGCGAACGCGAGGCGGCGCCCTCATTCGAGCCGGACGCACTACGACGATCGCGATTGGTTGGGCGTGCCATCGATGGTTCGGGAAGGCCCTTGTGCGGCGGCAGCATCACGGTGGATCGAAACGGCGGTGGGATCCGTCACGTGCTCCGTTCGGGCGTCGCGTCGGTGTGTGATGACGACGGTCGTTTCCAGCTCGACTTCGCGTTCGAGCCTTGGATCGCGATCGACTCCGTCGGGGAGCTACGCCTCCGCTGTGAGGTCGAGCCGCGGCTGCTCGAAGCGCTGGTGGATCTCCCCGAGAACGCGGGCGCGAGCGATGCGATCGAGCTCGGCGACGTCCGCTTCGCCGTACCGCCGCTCCTGGTGAGCGGAGTCGTCGTCGACGATGAGGGAACGCCGATCGAGTCGGCGCAGGTGGTGATCGGCGCAGCCGATGACCACCACGCGCGATTGCGCGGGCTCACCGCGAGTAGCGATGAGGATGGCAAGTTCGAGCTGCGCGCGGTGCCTCCAAAGCGCGCAGTCGTGGCCGTGGCGTACGCGCCTCCCGAGTGGTGCGAATCGGAGCCGGTCCTGGTCGACGGCAAACCGCTGCGTCTCGTCGTTCCGCGGAACGGAGGGCTCTCGGGCTCGATCGATCTCGCGTGCGGCCTGCCGCGCGAGCTGATCACGCTGCAGCTCGAACGCCGGCTGGACGACTACTCGAGCCCCGACTCCGCGAAACCGACGACACCCACGCCGCTCGATCCAGAGGGACGCTTCCAATGGGTCGATCAGCACGCGGGCCGTTACTCGCTGGAGATTGCGTGGGGCCTCGCGAGCCACCGGATCGACGATCTCGTCATCGTGCCGGGCAGCGTCACCGCCGATCCGCGGCTCCAGGAGATCGACCTGCGCCCGTGGCTGCAAATGGCCTCGATCCGCGTCGCGCATCACGCCATCGCGCTCATCGGCGGGCGGCAGCGCATCGTTCTCGCCGCTCCGCTCTCCGCGCGCTTGCGCCTCTCGCCCGAGCTCGTCGCCTGCCGCCGTCTCGCACCGATGCAGTTCACGTTCACCCGCG
This sequence comes from uncultured Phycisphaerales bacterium, assembly GCA_964426265.1. Taxonomy (GTDB): domain Bacteria; phylum Planctomycetota; class B15-G4; order B15-G4; family SIAN01; genus SIAN01. The sequence continues at coordinate 7,201 of CAYRQC010000380.1, forward strand.
TCGATCCGATCGGCCCTCCCGAATGGTCCCGCTTCGAGGCGGTCCCCTACAGCGACGACTGCATGACGATCACGCCACCGGTGAGCGGCCGCTACCAAGTGCGCGGCTACTTCCAACGCGACGAGCTCGGCTGCCAGAGTTGGCAGCCGCTGCGCGAGGTCGAGATCGACCTCGAGAGTGGCGGCGAGGTCGAGCTGCGGCTCGCGGACGAACCGACGCGATGACCGGACCGATCGGACCCTTTCAGGACTGGTAGAGCCGGTCGCGACGCCCTCAATCCGTGACGATGGTGAGATCGGCGTCATGCACGCCATCGAGGCGGACTTCTCCATTCCACGCCCGACGATGGCCGGAGAGATCGCTCTCGAGCGTCACGCGAAAAACGCCCGAGCCGAGTGCACGGATCTCCGGGTCGGTCGGTGCCGTGATCGCCTGATACCGGGATGAGGCGCGTTCGTAGGCGATGCCGTCGATCCGGGTGGCGCGCGCGACGACGTGCGGTGCGGCGAACGGCGCCGTGGCGCGCGCGTGGACGTGCAGCGTCGAGCCGGCGGTGAAGCGGAGCTTGCCGAGGTCGCGCGGCCCGCTGTCGAAGGCGACGCGGTCGAGCTCGACGGGTGCCGCCAAGATCGGATCGATCAGCATGCGGTAGTCGCCCGCCGCTGGCGGCGCCATCGCGAGCGTGTCGCCACGCCTCAGCGCGCGCCGCACGTCGTCGGGCTTCGTCGCTGATCCTGATGGGTGGACATCGACCAGCGTCACGAACGCGCCGTGTTGGAATGGGACGTCGATCGCGAACTCCGGAGTGAACGTGACGAGCGGGCCGAGCTCCATGTGGAGCGTGATCGTCGAACGCGCCTTCGTGAGATCGATCGCGTCATTCCAGCGCGAGCCGACGAGGTAGGGATGGTGGACACGTAGTGGTGGCGGAGCGTTGCGATCGAGACTGAGGTTTCGGTCTCCACCTTCGCCGGGCACGAGCGGCCACGTCGATTCCCACGCGCGCCACCCGCGATCGCGCGGTGGTCGGCCCGGCGTCTCGACCTCGAGAAACTGCTCTTCCTCCCCGTCGGGGAGCTTCCAGACCAAGTTCACGAACGCGACCGCCGATGCGTCGAGCACGAGCTCCGCCGGCGGCCCATCGACGACGACGCGTGCCGGAACGCCGTAGGTTCGCGTGTCGGGAATCGCGAGGCGCCAGACTCCGGGTTCGAGACCGCGGACCCGAGATCCTTCCAGCCGCTGCGCTGTCTGCACGTGGAACCACGGCTCCGGGTCGGCACGGCTGAACGTGCCGCTCTTCTCGTCTTGACGTTCCAAGGTCACGACCGCCCGCAGATCGCTCGCGCCGTGGATTCGGGCGATCGCCTCGCCCGTCGCTCCGCGCTGCATCGCGATCCGGACCACGAGCGTTCCGCTCTCGGGAAGTGGTGGAAGCACGCGTGTGATCATCCCGCGCGCCGCGTTCGCGAGATTGACGCGTAGCTCCCCGCCCGCCGCCGGGCGGGTGACGAAGACGTGCACATCACCGCGCTCGGGATCCTCGCAACGTCGCGGCCGGTGCTCGCCGTCGATCCAGAGACTCAAGTCGCCGGGAAGGCGGCGCTCCCCGTCGACCGTGAGCTCGAAGGTGATCTCCGCGGGGGGCGGCGGCCTCAACACGAACAGCGCTTGCGGCTCGCGCAGATCGACGACGCGTGCGATTCCAGCGACCGCGACGATCCAGCGACCGGCGCGCAGGGACGGGAAGCGCGCGACTCCGGACTCGTCGGTCCAGCTCCACTCGGTTGGCAGCTCGGCACCGCGGTCATCGGACCAATCGAGCATGGCGCTGACCCGCTCCTCCGCTTGTGGTGAGCCGTCGGGTGCGTGCAGCTTCACGTGGAGCGGCGCGCTAGGAGCGAAGCACGCCGTTCGATCGCCGTCCGCTCGCGCCGTCACCAGCTCGGCGATCGAGCCGTCCGGGGCCGCCGCCCAACCCGAGATGGCTTGCGACGATGGATCGACACCGGGCGGGAACTCGCTCTCGATCTCGACCACGGCACCGCGGACTACGGCGCGGATTGCGGTGAGTCCGACTGGTCTCCAGTGCATCCGCTCTTCGTCGAAGAAGCGCACCGTCAGCGGCGTGCTCTCGGGCGGCGTCGGCGCCGATCCGGGAACGATGCGCCAGCACAGGGTGTGCAGCGCGAGTCGCTTCATCTGGAGTCGGACCGAGCTCGCTTCGGCGCTGACTCGCTGCTGCGTCCTCTGGTGCAGAGACCCGAGGTCGCCCTCGCGCTCGCTTCCGGCGGCCGGCCACCATTCGGCGAAATGATCCGCGGTGGCATCGATCTCCAATACCGAGTCCGACTCGAGATCGCGGAGCTCGAGACGCCCGCGTGCGTCCGTGGTCCTCGACTCGGAGACCAATGCTTCGTGACGGTTCAGGTTCGGAAACGCGCCGGGGTTCGGGCCATCTGCGAGGCGCGTGGCGGTGATCGTCGCGCCCGGAATCGGGTCGCCGCTGTCGACGTCGACCAGCTCGACGGCGAGCATCCGCAGCGCACGTAGCTCGACGCGAGCGCTGCTCGTGCCGCCGCTCGCGATCCGCGTCTCGACCGTCGCTCGGCCGCGGCCACTCTTCTGGGCGAACAACGCAAAGTCGCCGATCGGCGCGGGAT
>CAYRQC010000381.1:0-16469 GCA_964426265.1 uncultured Phycisphaerales bacterium
CTCGGCCATCTGCGCAAGAAGATCGGCAAGCAGACGCCGCTCATCGTGCTGTCGGACCACGGCTTCGCGCCGTTCACGCGCCGGGTGAACCTCAACAACTGGCTGCTCGAGCAGGGCTATCTGGTCCTCACACCCGAGGCGGCGAAGGATCGGAAGGGGACCTACTCGATCGCGCTGCGCGGCGTCGACCGTGCCAAGTCGCGCGCCTATGCGGTCGGCTTCAACGGGATCTACCTGAACCTCGCGGGCCGCGAAAGCGAGGGGGCGGTCGCGCCGGCCGATCGCGACGCGCTGCTGGAGGAGATCCGCGGCAAGCTGCTCGCCCTGACCGATCCCGACAACCACGCCAACCCGGGTGCCACGGTCGTGCGCCGGGTCGACCAGCGCGAGGAGATCTACCACGGCGATCAGCTCGACCACGCGCCCGACCTGGTGGTCGGCTACGACCGGACCTACGGTGCGTCCGACACCACGGCGCTCGGCCAGGTGCAGCCGCGTGATCCGGTGGTCGAGGACAACAAGGATCTCTGGAGCGGCAACCACTTGATGGCGCCGGAGGTCGTTCCTGGGATCTTCCTCACCAACCAGCCGGTCGTCGGCAAGCAGCCTTGCCTCTACGACCTGACCGCGACGATGCTCTCGTTCTTCGGCGTGACGCCGCCGGCCGAGATGCGTGGCAAGAGTGTCTTCTGAGGAGCGCAACATGTTCGGCGGAACCAAGGTCAAGCTCGAGAAGGACGTCTTCGAGAAGCTGAAGAAGTTCGCGGAGGCGGCCGGCTACAGCTCGCTCGACGAGTTCGTGAACCACATCCTCGAGCGCGAGCTGCAGTCGATGGACACCGGGGACAACCAGGATCCCGAGGCGATGCGCGAGAAGCTGCGCGGGCTCGGGTACATCTCCTGATGGATGCGGTCAACTCCGCGATGGCGAAGCTGTTCGACCTGCTGTGGGCGCCCTTCTCGGCGCTCCCGCCGTGGGTCGGTCTGCTCGTGCTCGGCGTCGCCTTCGGCGTCCTCGCGTTGATCGCGATGAAGTACACCACGAACCAGAAACGGGTGGGCTTCTTCAAGGATCGCTACCAGGGCCACATCCTCGCGATCAAGCTCTTCCGCGACAGCTTCGAGGTGGTGATCACGTCGCTTGCGAAGACGCTCGGCTGGGTCGGGGCGTACCTTGGCGAGCAGTTCAAGCCGATGTTGGTGATGCTGATCCCGTTCACGCTGCTCTTCGCGCAGATGGAGATGCGGCTCGGCTACCGGCCGCTCGTGGTGGGGGAGACGGTGCTGGTGACGATCGAGCTTGCGGATGACAAGGCGCCCGCCGACATGACCGTGGCGATCGAGCTGCCGCCCGGGCTTGCGGCGATGGCCAAGGCGGTGCGCGAACCGGCGGAGCATCGTGTCGTGATCCCGATCTCGGCTCGCGCCGCCGGCGCGCACGTGATGAAGCTCAGCTGTGGCGGCGAGACCGTGGAGAAGGTGATCCACGCCGGCGATCTGCCGGGTGAGCCGATGGTTTCGCCGGTGCGCTCGAACGGGCTTTGGGATCGGGTGCTGAACCCCGGCGAGGCTTCGTTCGGCGCTGCGTCGCACTTCGAGAAGATCGAGTTGAGCTACCCGGTCCGCGAGCTTCCATGCTTCGGTTTCGATCTCGCCTTCGGCAAGGATTGGGGCCTGATGCTGACGTTCCTGATCATCACGATCATCGCGGCCTTCGGCCTGAAGGGCGTCTTTGGTGTCACCATCTGACGCCGGCTCGGTGGGCGCTGCCGGCATCGACGGCATGCCACGCGCCTGCAGCACACCCAGCTCCTACAGCGAGCTGGTGGAGAAGGCGATCGCCGTGGCCCTGCGCGCCCACGCCGGGCAAGAGCGCAAGGGGCAAGCGGGCGTCCCCTACGTCGTCCATCCGCTCCACGTCGGGATGCTGCTCGCGCGCCACGGCTTCGCCGCCGCGGTGGTCGGAGCGGGGATCCTCCACGACGTGATCGAGGACACCACCGTCACGCTCGCCGGCCTCGAGGCGGAGTTCGGGGTCGAGCTGACGCGGCTGGTCGCCGAAGTGAGCGAGGACAAGTCGAAGAGCTGGGAGGAGAGGAAGCAGCACACGATCGACGCGATCGCCGGCATGAGCGACGGCGCGCGAGCCGTCACCGCCGCCGACAAGGTGCACAACCTCGCCGATCTCGCCCGTCTCCTCGGAGAGCGCGGCGACGGCGTCTGGAAGCTCTTCCGCCGCGGCCGCGGTCCGACGATCGACTACTACCAGCGCGTGCGCGACCAGCTCGCGCACCACTTCCGCCATCCGCTGGCCGGTGAGATGGCAGCCCTGGTCGAGATTGTCGAGCGCGGCTGAGCCGGCGAGCGCGGCAGAGCAACTGCCGTGGTGCGACGCCTTCAGTCAAAGCATCGCGGCCCCGCGCGATGGGTCGCGCGAGGCCGCGTGGCGCGAGTCAGCGATCGACGCCGGAGGGCTCAGCCGCCGGCGAGGCCGGCGTCCCAGGCCGGACCATGCGTCACCTGGTCCTTCTTGGTGCGCTTCTTGTCCTCGGGGAACGGCCCCGCGGCGTTGAGTGCCGTGTACTCCGCCTCGGCCCGATCGGCCGTGGTGATCGCCTGCGGCGGGCAGACCGGCTCGCACGCGCTGCAGTCGATGCAGATGTTGGGCTCGATGATCAACAGCTCATCGGTTTCGAAGAAGCACTCGACGGGGCAGACCTCGACGCAGTCCCCGTACTTGCATTTCACGCAAGGCTTGCCGACCACGTAAGCCACGGACGATTCTCCTCGGCGAATGGAACGGCGCCCGATTCAGGCGCCAGCGAGATTCGAATCCCAGTTTGGACCGTGCGTCACTTGCTCCTTCTTCGCCCGTCGCTTGTCGTCGGCAAAAGGGAAGCCCGCCGCGAGCGCCACGAACTCCGGTTCGGCGAGATCGCCGGTCGTGATCGCCTTGGGCGGACAGACCGGCTCGCAGGCCGTGCAGTCGATGCACTCCGACGGGTGGATGACCAGCAGCTCATCGCCCTCGTAGAAGCACTCGACGGGGCAGACCTCCACGCAGTCTCCGTACTTGCAGAGCACGCAAGGCTTGCCGACGACGTAGGCCACGCAGCCGATCCTCATCATGGGCCGTGCTTGCGCGCGGCGTGTGATGCCTTCGCCGCGCCAGCGCGCGGTCGGAAAAAAGCTGGCGCATGATACTGGCGTCTGCGAGTGACTCCAGCGGTCACGCGTACCTCGTCGTGCCGCGAATCGCGAGCGCGAGCTCCGCGTCGTGGAGTGCCATCGCGCCGGCCGCCGCCACGTTGAGATCAAGTCTCAACGCGCGCCGTGCCGCCGCACGCCACGGCCGCTAGCCTCGCTCGCCATGTCGGGCCGGCTTGGCCTGCCAGGAAACCCAAGCATGGCCGACCTGCCGAGCCGCGAGCAGCGACACCTCGACCTCTGGCGCGAGCGCGAGCCCCGCCTCGCGAAGCTCCTCTTCGCGACGTTGCTCTTCGGCCTGCTCGCCGCGTGGAAAGTGGTCGCGCCCTCGCTCGCCAACGCGCACGAGCATGCCGCCTCGCGCCGCGCGCTCGCCGACGCGACGGCGGAACGGGCGGAGCTGCTGCCGCGGACGCAGGCGCTCGCCCGCCTCTCGGCCGCGCTGCGGGAGATCGAGCAGGCGCTCGCGACCGAACCCTGGCGCGGCGGCATGGAGACCCTGAAGAGCGAGCTCAAGCGCTACGCCGTGCTCCGCAACGAGGTGCTCGCGAACGTCGACGCCGCCCGCCAATGGGTCGCCGAGCCGCACGTCGCGACCGTGCAAGGGGAGCTGCACGACGGGCTCGCGGACATGCAACTGCTCGAGCTCGATGGCGCCGCGGCGAAGGCGGCGACGCCAGCCGAGTTCCGCAAGAGCTTCGAGACGGCGTTTGGCGTCGCGGTGGCGCGCGCGGCGACGCGGGCCGTCGACGCGATCACCCGCAATGCACACGAGCACGTCGCGGCACCGCTCGAGCGCGCGACCGCGGAGGCGGAAGGGGCGGGCCTCGACCTCGGTCCGTTCACTGCGGCAACCCAGAGCTTCGACACGCGCCTCAATCGTTGGCGTGAAGACCATCTCGGCGAGCGGAGCTGGTACGAGTCGGTCGCCGGCAAGGAGCAGGAGCTGTCGGGGCTCGCGCAATTGCTCGATGGCTGGCGACGCGAGCTCACGACCCACCTGACGCCGCAGGTCGAGCGCGCGGCGGCGGCGGACGCGGCGCTCGCGGCGCAGACCAAGCGGCTGGAGCAGGCGCTCGCCGACGCCGCAACCCGGCAGACGCAGCTTCGCTCCAGCGTCGCCGAGCTCCTCCCCGACTGGATCCGCGGGCTCGTCTCACCCGAGGAGCTGGTGCGCGCCTACCCGTTCGCGCTGGCTGGCCTCGCGCTGCTCGTAGGGCTGGCGGCGGCGCTCGCGCGCCACCACTTCATCCGGTGCCGCGACGCCCTCTATCCCGACGGGACGGCGCGCCGCGATCCCGCGCTCTCGTCACTCTGGACGCTGGTCTTTCGTGGATGCCGCGGGACGTTCTGGACGACGGCCGCCTATGCGGTTGCGGTGGCGCTCTGGTTCGCGTGCATGCGGCTCGGAGTGAGTAGCGCGACGGACGCGTGGAATGACCCCTTCTTCGGCGATCCACCGTTCTCGGCGAGCTGGTTGATCGTGCCGCGGCTCGTGCAGTGGCTGGTGCCTGCCGGCGCAGCGATCGGGATCGCGGCCGCCTGGCGCGATGCACGCGCCGCGTGAGCCGGCGTCACCAGACGTCGCTGTCGCCGATCGTGTAGTAGCAGCGCTCGAGCGCCTCGGCGTAGGTCAGCGTCGTCGCGAAGAGGTTGAGGCACATCACGTAGAGCCCTGGCTCGGTGCGGAAGCCGGCCGCGAGCGCGTGGTGGAACGTCGGATGGCGCTCGGGCAGCCACGCCTCGATGCGCGCATGGCCGGTGGCACGCGCGAGCCGCGTCGCCGCGCGCAGCGCGACCGCGACTCCCGCTGCGTCGTCGGGCGCGACGAGGAGATCGGTGAGCGCCAGGATCGGATGGCCCTGCCACTGCGAGCGCGTGACGAACCAGCCGCGCAGCGCGCCGCCACCCTTCTCGCGGATCAGGAACCGGCGATAGGGGAGCCACGGACAGCCGTCGAAGCGCCAGCGCAGGTAGGTCGCGTCGCGCACGATCGCGAACGGGTAGTGCGGAGCGAGCCGCGCCCAGAGCGCGTCCAGCTCCGTGCCGACCTCGGCGAACGCCGCGACTTCGACGACCTCGGCGGCGTCGGCGTGGTCGCGGCCGACGCCATCGTCGTCGGGATCCTGGAAGAAGTTGCGGAAGAGCACCGGCACTGGATTGACGAACGTGGTGTAGCGCAGCAGGCGCCGTCCGATCGGATAGGCGCGGCGATTCGGGAAGCCGTAGTGGACGGCGTTCACCGGCAGGTGGTCGTAGAGCGCGAAGAAGTGGCGCGCCGTCTTGAGGAAGGCCCCCTCCCGTTGCAGGCCGCGCCGGTAGTCGGCGTGGACCATCGAGTCGATCATCTGCGCCGAGGTCTCCACGGCCGCACCGACCTGGAAGCGCGCCGGCACGGCCCCGTAGTGGGCGATGATCCGGCCGCTCTCCTCGACCCCGACCACCACCTGCCGGCCGGCCGGGTTCTCCGCGTAGAGCCAGCGCCACTGCGCGAGCGTCCGCGGCTCGAAGTGGGCGTTCCCTTCGCCGAAGACCTGGTTGAACAGCTCGACGAGGCCGACCTCGTCGCCGTCCCGGTAGGGGCGCACATCGTAGCGCTGCTCGCTCATCGACTCCGCTCCGCTCGTATCGCACAGTATCGGCCGTCATGGACGACCGACTGCTCCCCTTGCTGCGCGAGCGCTTCGGGCTCGCCGAGTTTCGCGGCTCGCAGCGGCGCGTGATCGAGCAGTTGCTTGGCGGCGGCGACGCGCTCGTCGTCTGGCCGACCGGGAGCGGCAAATCGCTCGTCTACCAGCTCCCGGCGCTGGCGATGGACGCGCCGACGATCGTGCTCTCGCCACTCATCGCGTTGATGGAGGACCAGGTCGAGGCTCTGCGGGCGCGCGGCATCGCGGCGACCTTCATCAACTCGACGGTCGATCGCGCCGAGCGTGACCGGCGCGCTGCCGACTTCGCGCGCGGTCGTTGGCGGCTGCTCTACGTGACGCCGGAGCGGTTCCGCAGCGAGCCGTTCCTGGCGGCGATCAGCGCCACGCGGGTCGGTCTGCTCGCCGTCGACGAGGCGCACTGCATCTCCACGTGGGGCCACGATTTCCGGCCCGAGTACGGCCGCGTCGGCCGCATCCGCGAGCGGCTCGGGCGCCCGCCGACGGTCGCGCTCACGGCCACCGCGACGCCCGCCGTGGTCGCCGAGATCGTGACCAAGCTCGGCCTCACGGAGCCGCTGATCGACCACGCCGGCATCGAGCGGCCGAACCTCTTCCTGGCGGCGACGATCCAGCCCGACGAAGCGGCGAAGCTCGAGCGGATCACCGCGCTGCTGCGCCGGATCCCTGGCGCCGGCATCGTCTACGGCACGCTGATCCGCGATCTCGAGCGCCTCGAGGACGAGCTCGCGCGGCGCGGCGAACGGCTGCTCATCTATCACGGCGATCTCTCGCGGGAGGAGCGGCGCGCGATGCACCGCCGCTTCCAAGAGGGCCTTGAGGAAGCCCCGCGAGCCGAGGAGGCAGAGGCAGTGCCGTCGCGACCCGCTCCGCGCGTGCTCGCGACGCGTGCCTTCGGCATGGGCATCGACAAACGCGACCTCCGTTTCATCCTGCACCACCAGGTGCCGGGCAGCGTCGAGGAGCTCTATCAAGAGATCGGTCGCGCCGGCCGCGATGGTGCGGCGTCCTACTGTGAGCTGCTCTACGCGCAGGACGACCTCCCGATCCAGATGCAGTTCGTCCGCGCCGCGAACCCCGATCGCCGTCTCTTTCGTGAGGTGGCGCAGCGGCTCGCCGAGTGGAGCGGTCGCGGCGAGGTGGTGGATCTGGAACAGCTTCGGCGCGCGGTCACCGGCCGCTCGCCCGCAGACGGCCGGGTCGAGACGTGCCTGGCGTGGCTGGCGGCCTTGGGCGTCGTGGAGAGCGATCAGCGACGCGGGACCGCTCGGTTGCTGCGGCCGCTCGATCCCGATGAGGAGCCCGAGGAGCTCGGGGCCGAGAAGGAGCGCCGCGATCTCGCGCGGCTCGCCAAGGTCGTCGACTACGTCCGCTCCGAGCGCTGCCGGCGGGCGTTCCTGCTCGACTACTTCGGCTTGCCGCAGTCGGCGGAGCGGTGCGACGCGTGCGATGTCTGTGTCGATCGCGAGGAGTGGCTCGCGAGCCACTTCGTGGCGGCACCTGCGGCCGTTGGTGCAGCTGCGACTGCGGCGGCACCTGCACCCGAGCGCACACCGCAGCGCGGCGACTTCGTCCGCGTCGACGGCCAGCAGCTCGGCCGCGTCGTGCGCGTCAGCGGCAGCGGTCGCGACGCGCTCGTCGAGGTCGAGCTGACCAGCTCGCTCGAGACGCGCCGTTTCCCCGCGCGCCGCCACCGGATCGAGCGGCTCGACGAGTGAGGCGCGGCCCGCCACGTCCTTGCGCTCACCCCTTCGTCGGCTCCAGCACCTCGATCACTCGCCCGAGCGCCATCGCCGCGAACGCCGTCGCGTAGGCGCGCGTGTAGTCGGAGAAGGAGTAGTCCCAGCACGAGCCATCGCGCTCCTGCGTCTTCACGATCTCGAAGGCGAGCTTGCCGGCGGCGTCGCGCCGATCGGCAGCAGGAAGGCGGCCGAGCAGCTCGCCGGCGTAGTAGTGGCCGAAGAAGTAGAAGTAGCCGGAGTTGAAGTGGAGCGCCTCGTGGGGCGTCGGCCGCATGCGGGCGCAGTCGAGGTAGGCGTGGTGGTGGAAGAAGAGGTCGTAGCCTTGCGCGAGCGTCGCCGCGTTCGCCGGCCGGCCGCCGAGCGCGAGGGCGTACTCGCACGCCGGGATCCGGCAGAGCGAGCCGCGCGGATCATTGATCCCTTCCGGACCATCGGGGCGCGGCAGCGCCATGACGTCGTAGGTGAATGCGCCGTTTTGCAGCCGGCAACGCGTCAAGGCGCGCACGGCGGCGTCGAACACCGGGTCGCTCACGTCGATGGTCGCGGCGCGCGCGTCGGCCATTGCGACGACCATCGCTGCCGTGGTGAACGACGTCGCCCACTGCGGGCGCCACGCGTCGATCTGGTCGGCGTAGTAGCCCCAACCGCCGTTGGGTGACTGGTAGGCGCCGATCTTCTGCACGAGCGTCGCCGCAGCGCTCTTCATCGCCGCGCGCCGCGGATCGTCCCGGAACCAGGCGTGGGGCAGCGCATTCGCCAACCCCTCGAGCCCGTAGAGCAGTCCCCAGACGTTGTCGATGTCCCAATCATCGCAGCGCCGCAGGTCGTGCTCGGCGATGAGGTAGTCGACGGCTTTGCTCACGGCCGCGCGTGCCGCTTCCGTCTCGCCGCCGTGGCGCAGCAACGCCATCACCGCAAGCCCGGTCGTCGCGACGGTCCACGAGCGGTGCGCCTCGACGTTCGCCCAGACGTCGCTGCAGAGCGTGTTGCCCGGTCCGCCGAAGGAGCCATTCGCCTTCTGGGCGGCGAGCAGCCAGGCGATCGAACGGTCGAGTGCCTCGTGGATGGCCGCGGTGCTCGGCGCGGGTGAGTGGATGGCGAGCGGCGGGACGCCTCGTGATGACGTCGCACTCGGCGGTGGCTGGGTTGCGCCGTTCGGCGATGTGGTCGCCTGTTGCGGGGCAGTCGCCGCCGGCGTCGACGGACTCAGCGGTGCTTCCTGTGCGACTGCAAGGCAGCCGACGAGCGACGCCGCAAGCGTGCCCGCGCTGCTCACTTCATTTCCTTCCTGCCGGCGCCCTTTCCTTCATCGCCCTTGGTGTCACCTTCACCCTCACCGTCGGCGTTGTTCTCGTCCTCGTCTTCGTCCCCGTGCAGGAGCTCCTCCTCCGCCTCGATCAACGTGTTCTGCGCCTCGAGGAGCGCGAGCTGCTGGCTGTTCCACTCGAGCCGGGCGTCGAGACGAGCGGCGGCCAGCGCCTGCTCCTTCTCCTGTACGGCGAGCGTGAGCTCCAACCGCTCGGTCGGCAGCTTGGAGCTCTTCAGCAACTCCAGCTCTTGGTGTTTGAGCGCCAGCTCCGCCTCGGTCTGCGCGAGCCGTCGCTCGGTGCGCGCCACCACCATCTCGCGCGTCTTGTCGGCGAGATCCTGCTCGGCGTACATGAGCTTGAGTTGCTCGAGCTCCTCCTGGTTCTCGCGCAGGTCGTTCTCCTTCTCGCGGAGGCCGAGCTCCGCGCTCTTCACTTGCAGCGCCATGTCGGCCGTGTCGAACTGGGCGAGCGCCGAGTGCGACAACTGGAGCGCTCCCTCCGCCGCGGCCACGGCGTCCTTTTGCTTCTGCTCCGCGACCTTCTGGGTGAGCTCGGCCTGGGCGACGTGCTTGCGCGCGACCTCGACGGCGCGTTCGCGCTTCGCCTTCTTGCGCGCGTCGGCGCCCTGCGCCGCTTCGTGCTTGCCTTGCTTGTCGCTCGCAGCGGGATGGTCGTCGACGGCGAGCTGCTGCGTCCCGCAGCTCGCGAGCAGGGCCGCCAGCGCGAAAGCCATGAAGGCGCGAGTTCGGGACCGGTCGTGCACGGAGAGCTCCTGGTTGTCTTGCGTTGCCTTCACTGGACCAGCATGGGTTCCGCGACCGCCGCCGCGCGCTCGGCGCCGCACAGCTTCGCGATCAGGGCGAGTCCGAACTCCATCGCCGTCCCCGGTCCACGACTGGTGATGAGGGTGCCGTCGATCACGACCCGCTCGCGGACGTAGCGCTCGCCCTTCAGCTCGCTCTCGATGCAGGGGTGGCTCGTCAGGCGGGCGCCGCGGATCGCGCCGGCCGCCGCGAGCGCGATCGGTGCCGCGCAGATCGCGGCCACCCAGCGGTCGAGCCCGCGCGCCTCGCGGATCAGCCGTTGCGCGTGGGGATCGCTCGCGAGCGTGCGCGCGTTCTCCATTCCGCCCGGCAGCACGACGGCCTCGAAGTCGCGAGCCGACAGCTCGGCGAGCCGCTGCTCGCTCGCGATCCGGATGCCGTGCGCCCCTTCGAGCGAGCCGCCATCGGGGCTCGCCAGCACCACCTTCGCGCCAGCGCGACGCAGCAGGTCGACGATCGTCACCAGCTCGATCTCCCCGAATCCGGCCGCGCACAGGACGAGCACGCGCGGCGCTGGTGGCGACGTTGGCGTTGCGGAGGACGAGCTCATGTCGCGCGTCTTACTTCTCTGGTCGGCGGACGCAAGCGTCGAGTGACCTGTGGAAAAGCTGCGCGAAAGATGGCGTCGCACGCGCCATCGTTTGCTGCCGTGCGCACGCAGCCTCTTTTCAAGAGCATTTGCCGCGGTACAACTCCGCGCCGCTTCGTGCGGGCCGAGGCGCGTCTGATGGCGGTCGCGCCTCGGCTCGTGCGGGCGCACCACGGCGGGGGCCGGTCATGAGAGTGCGGGCCTCCGGCTCGTTTCGTCGCTACCTGCTCGATCCGCGCGGGCTCGCCGGCGGCTTGAAGAAGCTGCGCGATGACGGCGAGGCGCTGGAGAAGAAGCTCCACGAGAGCCGCTTCCGTTCGATCGATCGCGCGGGCAGCGAAGTTTCCTCGGTCGGCTGGTGCCGCGGCGATGGCACCGTCCCGCGCGAGTTCGTCGCCGAGGACCATTGGCTGGGCAAGGTGCTGGCCGCGCCGTTCCGGATCGACAAGAAGCGGCTGCCGCCGGGTGCGCTGCGCGTGCGCCGCATGGAAGCCGAGGCGGCCGAGCGGCGCGAAGCGGGCGAGCGGATCGCCCCGGCCCGCAAGCGCGAGATCCTGGAGAAGCTCGAGAGCGAGCTGATGGAGCGGATGGTGCCCGGCACCGCCCTCCAGATGATGCTCTGGCAGCCCGAGCAGGGACGGCTGCTGCTCAACACCACCTCCGACGCGACGAACGTCGCCTTTCGCGCGCTCTTTCACGAGAGCTTCGCCGCCGCGCCCGAGCCGCTCTCGACCGCGCTGCTCGCCGCGCAATTGGTGGCGGAGAAGAAGCTCGCCGAGCTGGTGCCCGCGATCTTCGTCGACGGCGGTGTCGTCTTCATGGCCGACTCGGCCGCCTTCCTCGGCGGCGAGTTCCTGCTCTGGCTCTGGTACTGCTGCGAGACCGCCGGTGGCAAGCTCCAGCTCGCCGATCACGGCGAGGTCGGCGTCGCCTTCGACAAGCTCCTCGAGCTGGCCGGCGCCGAGGAGGGCGGCCGCGTCACGGTGCGCGGCGACGCCCCGACGCGCGCCGCCGAAGCCGGCTCGGCGCTGCTCGCCGGCCGACTCCCCGCGCGCGCGCGACTGCTGATCTCATGCGGCGATCGCACTTTCGAAGTGACGCTGACCGCGGCCGCCCTCGACCTCGAGGCCGTCAAGGTGAACGCCGAAGCCGAGGAGATCGCCGACGAGAACCTCCGCGCCGGCGACGAGCAACGCGCCGCCTGGCTCTTCGAGCTCTCGGCGCTGGTCGACGGCCTCTTCGGCCAGTTCCTGGCGTTGCGAGTGACGCCGAAGTTCGAAGAGACGACCGTGCCCGCCATGCGCGACTGGATCGTCTCGCGAGCACGAGCGCGGACGCGAGCGGCGGCGCGCTGATCTCCGCCAGTCCGCCTCTTCGCTCACCCCGGCGCCTGCGTCTTGAACTCGAAGAACGCGTATACGAAGTGGACGAAGAGCACCCATAGAGATGCGACGATCACCGTGCGCGTGACCGCGCGGCTCACGTCGTCGGCGGAGAGCTTCTCACGGGCGCCGACGAACCATGCAGTCGCGGCGATGCCGAACGCACACGCCTCCGATTTGCCGACGACCCAGTCCCAACACCAGTTGAGCGGGAAGTCATTGACCAGGCCGCGACGGAAAGCGCGCTCCCAGAAGAAGAAGTTGCGGTCGGGATGGGTGAAGAGGAAGACCGCGAGACTCGACAGCTCCGAGCACCACCACATCACCCAAACCAGGAAGGGGATCGCAATCAGCATGGAGAGCAGCAGGGCCGTCAACAGGTAGCGCGAGGGATCGACGCCGAACGAGCGCAGCGCGTCGAACTGGCGGGCGTAGACCTTGCCACCGATGTCGGCGGCGAAGGCGGCGCCGGTGCGCGCCGCGATCAGCAACGTGGTGAGCAGCGGCGCCATCACGCGGAACATCATGAAGCCGAGCGCCGAGAGGACGTCGTCGACGAAGAGCGGCTCGGTGAAGTCGCGCTTGGGCATCTTCTCGAACGCGAAGTAGGTGGCGACGAAGCCGAGCAGGAGCCCGGCGACGCCCACGTAGACGAACGCGCTTGGTGAGGCGGCGATGCGCAGGTAGTGGAGCAGGTAGCGGACGCCGTAGCGCAGCCGCGGCCAGGTCGGGACCGTGCGTAGCAGCGCGGTGGCGACGGCTTGCAGCGCTTCGCCGGTCCGCTGTAACGAGCGCGTGATCCACGACTCTTGCGGCGTCTCGGGGCCACCTTGCTGGTCGGTGACGGTCAGCGTCGTGGTGCGAGAGAGGGCACCATCGAGGTCGAGCCGCTCGAGCGTGCGCTTGGTCGGATCGAGCCAAAGTGCATGGGCGGCGATGCCGCGAAACGCCTCGAGATCGTGGGTGACGATGACCGTCGTGCGGGGCCGACTCTGGTGTGCGGTGCGGATCATCTCCGCGACCCGGCGGGCGTTGGCCGGGTCGAGGCCGGTCGTCGGCTCGTCGTAGAGGAGCAGGTCCGGGTCGAGCGCCAACGTGCGGGCGAGCGCCACGCGCTGTAGCTGGCCGCCGCTCAAGTGACGGAGCCGGCCGACATGCTCGACCCCGAGGTCGGCGAGCAGCGCGCGCGCCGCCGCGCGATCGTCGGCTGCACTCGAACCGCTTCGCTGCGCGCCATCGAGCCGCGTCCGATGGCGCAGCGCGAAGAGGACGTTCTCCTCGGGCGAGAGCTCGTCGAAGAGCGCGTGGTTCTGGAAGAGGACACCGACCCGGCCGGCGGCGGGCCGCTCGGCAATGAGATCGGTCGATTCGAAGCGGAGCTTGCCGCGTGCCGAGAAGCCGCCGCTTCCATCGCGCAACACGCCGGCGAGCAGCTTCAGCAGCACCGTCTTGCCGGAGCCGCTCGGGCCGCAGAGGAGCAGCAGCTCGCCGCGCCGGACGTGGAACGACGCGCGGTCGAGCAGCCGCGTGCCGCCGAGGCGGATCGAGAGCTCCTCGGCCTCGATGGCGGGCGAGGGCAGGACCTCGAGCGCGCCGTCACGGCTCATGCCGGCCCTCGAACTCGCTTCCGGCCGCGAGCGGGTCGCCGTTGCCGCCCTCCAGATAGATGACCTGCTCATCACGACGCAGCAGCAGCAGGCGGATCAGGTAGGCTAGCTCGGGATTGATCCCTTTGCCGCTCTCGTCGAGGAAGAGCAGATCGCCGACCGGATCGAGGAACTCCTGCAGCGGCTCGGCGAGCGCCGTCAGCTTGGCGCGCAGCTCGGGATCGTCGGGCAGCGCGCGCAGGAACGCCTCGAGGCGCGGGTTTTCCGCGACCAGCTCGCGCAGCAGCACCTTGGCGAGCGACTGCACCTGCGGGTCGCCCTTGATCTCCTGCCAGACGGCGGTTGCGCGCGCGCGCACCGCCTCGCTGGCGAGCGTGTCGCGCACGATCTGGCCGAGCAGCTCTTCCATCTCGGCCTGGTGCGTTGCGAGCAGCGGAAGCGCCTCCTCGTCGACGAACTTGCGCCACCGTTCTTCGACGCGCACCGGCCGCTCTTCCAGCACGCGGTCGGCGGCGGCGCGCAGCGCGAAGCTCATCAACGGCGCGCGCTCCCACAGCTCGCGGCCGATCCGCTCCGCCGGCTCGGCGGCATGTTTCATCACGATCGGCCAGAGGTCCTGGACGAAGAGTGGCTCGAGCTGCTCGCGTGCCACCTCGTCGCGCATGCGCCGGGCGAGCGCCTCGAGC
Source organism: uncultured Phycisphaerales bacterium (assembly GCA_964426265.1). Lineage (GTDB taxonomy): Bacteria > Planctomycetota > B15-G4 > B15-G4 > SIAN01 > SIAN01. The sequence continues at coordinate 14,017 of CAYRQC010000381.1, forward strand.
TGCACGTGGTGGCGCTCGAGCACGACCGGCAGCTCGGCGGAGATGGCGGCGAGGGCACCGGTGAGCAAGCGCGTCGCGATCGGCTGCAGCTCGCGCGTGAACTCGGCGGCGTGGCGCTGGCGGAAGCTCTCCCAATGGTGGCGGACCTGCTGCCAGCGCGGCTGCGGAAGGAGCGTCTTCAGGGCGAAGAGGAGCGAGTTCCCTTGCGAGCGCCGCACGCCGATCGTGTCCGCGCGCGGGAGCCATTCCGCGACGCCAGCCTGCTTGTCGTCGAGCGCCAGCGTGACCAGTGCGTCGCCCGGCGCATGCACGTCGCGTCGCACGCCTGCGACCTCACCGACGCGCTCCAGCTTGCCGCTCACGACGGCGAGGACGCTGTTGCCGCGCTCGATCTTGGTGCCGTTCGCGAAGTGGACGTCGTAGGTCGGTGGCGGCTCGAGCAAGGCGCGCCAGATCTCGAGCTTGACATGCTCGATGCGCGTGCGTGTTTGCGGCGAGATCGAGCCGTAGGCCGCCGTCACCGCCACGCCGAGCGCCACCCAGCAACCGATTCCGAGCAGGATCTTCGTGCGTGCCGGGCCGCTCATGGGAGCCGATGGTACAGCGATCGCGGGAGGCGGGTTCGGCGCGTCGGCGGCACGCGGTGGCGTCGCACGACGGCCCCGCGGCGCTATGGTGCGATCGTCTCTTTGTAGGACGGTCGTCGGAAGCTCGCTGATGCCGCTCTTCTTGTGGGTTGTTGATCACCCGCTGGCGCGCGCGCTGGCAATCGCGCTGAGCTGCGGCGGCGCGGCGATCGCATCGCAGACGACGGCACCACCCGTTCCCGCGGCCCCACCGGCTTCCGCAGTGCCGTTCGCCGACGCGGCCCGCGCGATCCACCAGCTCGTCGCCGAGCGGCGTTTCGTCGAGGCGGCACAGGCCAGCGAACGGCTGGTGAAGGAGCGGCCGACCGACCCCGAAGCGTGGCTGCTGCTCGCGAACGTGCACCTCTCACCCGACTGGAGCTTCCGGCGCGATGTGCGGGCGGCGTCGGCAGCCGAGAAGGCGTTGAAGCTCGCCGGTCGCCGGGTCGACATCGTGAGCGTGCTTGCGATCGCGCGCGCACGGCTGGTCGACTACGACGCGGCGCTCGCGCTGATCGCCGAGATGTGCGATGCGGTCCCGCCCGCGTCTCCGAAACTGAGCGGTGAGCCGCTCTCCGACCTGCTGGTGTGCCGCGCTGACATTCTCCTGAAGCGCGACGCCACCGATGCCGCCGCGCGCGCGCGCGTGCTCGTCGACCTCGAGCGGGCGATCGCCGCCTCGCCGCATGCTGCGCAACCGCGCCTCATGCGCGCCGAGGCGTTGATGAACGTCGATCGGCACGCGGAGGCGTTGGTCGACCTCGAGGTGGCCGTCCAGAGCCAGCCCGGAAACAAGCAGGTGCATGCTGCATTGCGCAACGCCTGCTCGCGGCTCGGCAAGCGCGACGAGGCGCGCCATCACTACGAGATCTGGAAGCGGCTCAACCGTCTCACCGACTCGGTGGCGACGGTGAGCTCCCCCGATCCCGCGGAGCGGCGGCAGACCTTGCGCGAGCTGGCCGCGCTGAACCCCACGGATGTCGATCACCGGCTGGCGTTGGTGCGATCGGAGATCGAGTTCGGCGACGCCGCCGCGGCGCTGAAGGAGTGCGACGCGCTGCTCGTACTGATTCCCGATTGGCCACCCGCGCGCTACCTCCGAGAGCAGGCACGGCAGCTCCAGGCCGGCGTGCGACCAACGCTGCCGCCCGACAAGGAGAGCGACGGCAGCAGCCCGCGGGAGCAGCCACGGTGACCACGCGCGAGTTCGCTTTTGCGGCGTGGAGCCTCGTGCTCCCGCCCGACGATCCGGTCTTCGTTGCGCGGCCCGATTGCGGCGTCGACTTCATCCATCGCCGCTTCATGACCGAAGGCAAGAAGTACCTCTGTGAGACCGCCGGTGCCGGAATCGGCCTCTTCGACTACGACGGCGACGGGCTGCTCGATCTCTACTGCGTGCAGAGCTGCCCGCTGCCCGGCTACACCGGTGGCGACGTCGCGCCGCCCGATCGCCTCTACCGCAACCGCGGCGGGTTTCGCTTCGAGCCGGTCCCCGACGAGTGGATCCATCGCGAGCCCCAGCCCGACGGCACGTCCCGCGAGCGGACGCTGAGGCTCGGCCTCGGCGATCGGCGCTACGGCATGGGCGTCACCTGTCCCGACATCGACAACGACGGCGATCCCGACCTCTTCGTCACCAACGTCGGCCGCGACGCGCTCTATCGCAACAACGGCGATGGCACCTTCACCGATGTCACCGAGGCGAGTGGCATCCTCGACGACTACTGGAGCGCCGCCGCCGGCTGGGCCGACCTCGACGGCGACGGCGATCTCGATCTCTATCTGGCGAACTACGCCGAGATCGACTTCGCGACCTACAAGCCGTGC
>CAYRQC010000382.1:0-2927 GCA_964426265.1 uncultured Phycisphaerales bacterium
AGATGGTCTTGTCGAACTCGGGGAAGGTGAACTTGGCGCTCGTCGAAACGAAGAGCTGGTAGCCGACGTCCATCAGGTGGTCGACCAGCACGGGGCTGCGCTGCGCCGACAGGAACGGGAACCAGTAGCTCCCATAGAGGCCGTAGAACATCGAGAAGACGCCCATCGTCGTGCAGTTGCCGCCGCTGTAGTGATTCTTGAACCAGTACGCGCGCTCCGCGAAGGCGACCGTGGCCGGCATGATCTCCGGGGTCACCGTGTCGCCGCGCCACGACTCCGAGACGAGCCAGACGATGTTCAGCGGCTGCGTGCCAGGTGGCGTGGCCGCCGGATCGACGCGCAGCGACGCGAGCGGATAGTGGAGCTCCAGCGTGCCTCGCACGTCGCGCAGCCCGATGTCTTGGGTGACGTTCATGCCGAGCTTCTCGGCGAGGTTGCGGGCGCGCGTCCGCAGGTAGAACGGGAAGACGTCCTGGGCGACGGTGATCGGGCGGTGGTTGGTGAGGTTCGCGATCGCGAAGGCGATGCGCTCGCCGGCGCCCAGCACCACGAAGAGGGTGAGCAGCAGCACAGCCAGGCGGCGCGGCCGCGCCGGTCGCAGGCGGGTCCAGAGCGCGAGCTCGCGCGTCGCGAGTCGCGCGAGCCCGAGCTGCACCAGCAGCAGCACGAGCAGTTTCACCACCGCCATCACCCAGGTGCTGGCGCCCGCGTCCATCGACTCGATCCCGCCACGGGTCGTGAGGAGGGTCCAGACGAAGCCGTTCCAGTGGAAGCCGTACATCCGGAAGATCGTCGTGTCGACGTACAGCAGGTACCCGAGCAGGGTGGTCGTCAAGACGGCGGTGCCAAGGGTGATCGACTGGAGGAGCGCGGCGACGGACGGATGGCTGCGGCGGAACAGCGGGAGCTGCGCCAGTGCGGTGAACAGGCAGGGAAGCGCCAGCGCCGTGAGCAGATAGAGGACGGTGTACTCGATCCAGACGGCGAAGAGGAAGGGGAGCGCGCTCGGACCGAGGAGCTGGGCGTGGAACAAGTTCTGGCCGACGATCCTCGACAGCGGCAACAGGGAGAGCAGGCTGAAACGGAGGAGTGGAGCCCACCGGTGATGACTCGGGTCATTCGCGGTTGGAGCTGCCGCCGACGCTGCCGCCTCGCGAGTCGTCGCCACCTTCCCGGGCTGCACCGTTCAGCTCCCCGTCCGGCGCGGCGGCGTCACGTCGGTGAACGAGTAGCGCAGCACGCGCCACTGCATCCAGCGCACCGCGAGGCAATCGAGCAGCGCCTTGAAGACGCGATTCCACACCCCGTACTTCGAAGTTCCGGCCGCGCGCGGCTGGTGGTCGACCGCCACCTCGACCACGGTGCGGCCGTGCATCTTGAGCAGCGTCGGCAAGAAGCGATGCATCCCTTCGAAGAGCGCCACCTCGCGGAGCTGCTCGGTGCGGAACGCCTTCAGCGAGCAGCCGGTGTCGCGGATCGTCTCGTGCGTGATGCGGTTGCGGATGCCGTTCGCGAAGCGCGACGAGAAGCGTCGCAGCCCCGAGTCGTTGCGTTTCACGCGGTAGCCGACCACGGCGTCGGCGCGATCGAGCTCGGCAAGGAGCTTGGCGATCTCGCTCGGCGGGTTTTGCAGGTCGGCGTCGATCGTGACCAGGATGTCGCCGCGCGCCGCGCGGATGCCGGCCGCGGTGCCACAGGTCTGGCCGTGGTGGGCGTCGAGCGCGACGACGCGCAGCTCGGTGTGCTGCTTCGCAAGCTCGAGCAGCGCCTCGCGCGTTCCGTCGGTCGATCCATCGTCGACCACCACCAGCTCGAACGCGCACACTTCGCGCAGTGCCGCCTCGACCGACTCGACGAGCCGTTGCACGCTTTCCCGCTCGTTGTAGGCGGGCACCACGACCGAGAGCAGCTTGGGACGCATGAAGTCGCGGCAAACTAGCCGGCGCTTCCGGATCCTTCAAAGCGCCGTTCGTCTGCTCACGCCGGGCGCGTCACTCGCCGGATCCGGCGTGCAGCCGCGCGCGCACTCCTTCGGGAAGGAGCGCGTCGTCGGTGATCGGATCGGGGGCGCGCGGCGGGTCGCGGCGCCGATCGAGCTTCTTCTGGACGTCGGCGCGCGTCTTCGCCACTTCGGCGAGATCGCCGGCTGTCTGCCCCTCGCACTTGGCGAGCTCGTCGAGCCACCACGCCGCCAACGGCCAGTCACGCTTCGCCACGGAGTGCTCGACCAGCCGGCGCCAACCGGCGAGCGAGCGCCGATCGAGGTGGACGACCTTCTCCATCTCGCGGACGCCCCACTCCGGGTGACCGCAGCGCGCATAGGCGTTGGCGAGGTTGTAGTGGGCGGTGACGTCGTGCCGGTCGGCGGTGAGTACTCGCTCGAGCACGGTGGCGGCGTCGGCGTACTCCTGCAGACCAATCAGCACCGGTCCGAGCAGCACGTCGATGTTGGGATCCTCGGCGTAGGTCGTGCGCATCTGATCGAGCAGCAGCTTGGCGTCGCGCAGGAGCTGCATCGCCTGCTCGTTGCGCGCGGCCGACGGCGCCGGCCGCTGGCCCGGTGCGACGGTGCCGTCGGTGCCGAGCAGTGCCGACGCGTCGCGCGTGTTGGTGGCGATCCGGTCGATCGTGGCGAGATCGGCGATGTGGTCCTTGGCGTCCGGCAGTGTCGGCTCCCACGGATCGCCGCCCAGCGAGGCGTGGACGTACCCGAGCGCCTGGATCGCCTGCGCATCGCCGGGCGAGTCCACGCCGACCACCCCCCATTGCAACGGAGCGTGTTCCTGCGTGAGGCCGGCAAGCCGCTGGCGCAGCGCCGCGACGATCACCGCCTCGCGGTCGATGCGGTTCTCGTGCTCGTACGGATCGTCCGCGAGCGAGTAGAGCTCGGGTCGCCGGGTCTCGATCAGCTTCCATCCCTTCCAGAC
>CAYRQC010000383.1:0-5248 GCA_964426265.1 uncultured Phycisphaerales bacterium
GGAGCTCGGCAGCATCGTCGGCACGCCGATGTACATGGCGCCGGAACTCTTCGACGGCGCGCCGCCGAGCCTGGAGGCCGATCGCTATGCATTTGGCTGTATTGCTTATGTACTCCTGGAGGGTCGCGTCCCCTTCAAAACGACCGACCTCTATGAGCTGATCGAGCTCAAGCAGACGCTCGTCGTGCCGCCGCGCCAGCAGATTGGTGGTGGAATCTCCAAGGAGCTGCACGAGCTGATCGTGCGTCTCCTCGCCCCGGAACCGATCGAGCGCGCGTTCGATCTCAACGCGGTTGCGAAGTGGGCCAAGCCGTTCGCCTGCGCACCGCTGGCAGCGGCGCTCGCCCGCACCTCCGGGGAGAAGATCGTCCGGCTGTGAACGCGAGCGCGGCCGGCGTGCCTGGCGTTGTCACGCGACCCACCGCGTGGAACCACCAATCCGTGGTACCGATCCGGGCGGTGGTACCGATCCGGGGATCCTACGCCGATGTTTTCCGCACTACTGGCTGCGGCGAGCGCGGTTTTCACCGCCGTAGGGGGAGCAACCTCGAGGCGGCCGAGGTGATCCAGAGTGTGGTGATGGAGGAGATGCTCCATCTGACGCTCGCCGCCAACTTGCTGAACACCGTGGGCGGTCGCGCGCGCATCGCCGATCCCGAGTTCGTCCCCGACTACGGACGCCACGGAATCACACTGCCGGACAGCGGCATGCACTTCCGCGTCGGGCTCGAGCGCTTCGCTCCCGCCACGATCGAGACGTTCCTGAAGATCGAGCAACCCGCGGCCAAAACCGCGCCACCCGAAGGCGACCACGACCACTCGATCGGCCAGTTCTACGACGCGATCGACGAGACCTTCGACTACTTGGTCGGTGCCCACGGTGCCAAGCGCGTCTTCACCGGCAAGCTCGGCCGGCAGATCGCTGGCAGCGACTACTACGGCGGCGGCGGCACCACCTTCGCCGTGACCGATCTCGCGAGCGCGCACAAGGCGATCGCCGTGATCGAACCCTCGCCGCGACGACTACGCGGTCGGCACCCCGATCCGCGCCAGGCTCGACGCCTTCTCCCGCACCTACAGCGACCTGCTGCGTCTCCTCGAAGCAAGCTTCACCGGCAACCCGAAGCTGCTCGCCGATGGCGTGGCCGCGATGTACCGCCTGAAGTACGCCGCCGCCGAGCTGATGAGGATCCCGAGCGGAGACGGGGCGACGACCGTGGGGCCGAGCTTCGAGTTCGTCGGATCGCTCGGCGGCCGGCCTACGAGGGCAAATGATCTCGGCCCGCAGTCAAGCCGTTGATTCAGGCGCAGATTCAGACACGATGCAGCAATTCGGGCGCGCTGGTGGAGCGTTGCCGGCTACGGGCGATCCCGACTCGATGCAACGAACAGCTCTGCCCAGGAAGGTGGTTCCATGAAGATCGGACGCAACGACCCGTGCCCGTGCGGCTCGGGCCTCAAGCACAAGAAGTGCTGCGCCGCGAAGGATGACGCCGATCGGACCGCGCAGCTGGCGGCTGAGGCCGCGGCAGCGCCGCCGGTCGCACCCGACAGCGAACCGACCGAGGAGACGGGCGCCAAGTCGCAGCCCGGCCACCTCGGGGACTGGAAGCGCCAGCCACGCAAGGATGCTGGTCCCTCGATGCGACCGAGCCGCGCGCGGCGCCGCACCGTCTGAGAGCCCGAGCGACTGGATGCCGTCGTTGAAGGTGGCGTCCTACTTCAGCCGGACCAGACGCAGGCTTCCGACCGAAAAGAGCGCCTCGCCTTTGGTGGCGCGGAGCTCGGCGACGAGCACCACGTCACCGCCGCTTTCGGGGACCTCGAACTCGTAGCTGATCGCGTGGTTGGCGTGGCTCCCGGCGACCCATTCGCCTTCGGGTTCACTTCCCGAGATTCGCAGCCCGGCACCGCCACCCGTGATGCCCGTGGTCTTCACTTTCGCCTCGAATCGGTAGCGGCCGGCGGTGAGCGTGACCGGGCAACGCCAGGAGGCCTGGCATTCGCCTTCGGCGGCGACGCGCAGACTCTTGTCGCCGACGCGCTCGAGCGTCGCGGCACCTTCCTGTTGCGACGTCCAACCCTTGAGCAGCCGCGCGATGCCCGCCTGATCGAAGTGCAGCGGCTCCTGCAGCTCGCCGATGGCCTTGTCGACGAAGGTGATGCGGCGCACGACGAGATTGCGCAGGGCCTCCTGCTCGTCGCGCAGCTCACGGGCGAAGCTCGCGCCGCGCCGGCCCAAAGCGGCCAGTACTTTCGCGCTCGCGGCGCCGACCTCAGCGGGCCAGTCGCGGCGGGTGAAGAGCTTGGGACCCAGCTCCGTGACCCGTGCGCGGTAGAGCGTGTGCCCTTCCGGGCAGCTCGTGAATGCCGTTCCCACGATGCTCTCGGGAGGGCGCTGGATGTCGAACTCGATCCGGCTGAACGGCTGGTCCATACCGTGCGGGATGAAGCAGAGCAGCTTGGTTCCCGGATCCTGATAGATGCGGTAGTTGTTGCGGTAGAAGTCGTAGCCGTCCCAAATGCAGAGCAGCGCCTCGAGCGCGAGGAAGGTCGCAAAGCGCTCGACATCAAGGATCGCGCGGAGCTTCGTCCAGCGCTGCGCGGGATCCTCCTCGCGGCAGGCGGCGAGCAGCTGCTCGATCGCGCTGAAATCGGTCTTGTCGCCTTCGTCCTTGGTGAGCCCCTGGTCGATGTCCTTGCAGAAGGCGCCCTCCCAGAGATCGCCCGACGGGTCGTCGAAGAACGGCGCGAACAGATCCTTCGTGTAGCTCTCGGTGAGCACGTAGAGCCCGAGGTCGCGACCATTGAGCGAGACGAGTGCATGGGTGCAGCGCAACGCAGGGATGCCGGCCGCGCGCACCAGCTCGCCGCAGAGCTGCTGGCGGAGAAAGCTCGGGTCTTCGTTGGCGTTGTTGAGGTGCAGCTTCTTCAGCCCGTGAAAGCGCTCCGCCCCCTCGTACTTCCCGAAGTTGAGCGTGAAGCAGGGCTTCTGGTCGATCGGCTGGAAGCTGCCGGAAGCGCCTTTGAGCTTCACCGCCACGCTCTTCCATGTCTGCTTGCCGACCTTCATCACGCCCTCGACATAGCTGCGTGGGTTGGCCCGCAGCGACTCGATGGCCGCCGGCTTCACCGACAGGGCAACGGTGACGATTGGCCCGCGGAGGAACTCCTCCTGCTCCGCACGGTTCTTGGCGTCGTCAGAGGAATCACCGCGCCGCGCCGCGATCGCGGCCGCAACCGCAACCATTCCCACAGGTGCGACCGCAGGCGCGACCGTGGGTACGGCCAACACGGAGACGGCCATCGCCGGCATGGCGAACGCGGACCCGGCGAGCGCAGCCAGAGCGAGCGCGACCCACGTGCACCGCCGACAACCAAGAAGAAGAAGTTTCATCGTGCGAGCTCGCAGCAGACGAACTGCTCTCCCTCTACGCCGTCCCGACCGCTTTTGCCATCGCGACCTCACGAATCAGCTCGGGATGCTTGATCGCCGCGATACAGCCGAGCATCCGCGCGCGCGCCGACTGCACGTTCTTCGGCGACGTCGCGTGGCGCAGGAGGCTCATCGCGGCGCGCAGCTCGAGCAAGTTCGCGCCCTTCTCGCGGGCGACGGTGGCGGCAGCATTGAAGTGAGCCTCGGCCGCGGCGGGATCGAGGCGCTTGCTCGCGAGGCCATACTCGCCGAACAGCCGCAGCCGTTCCGCCTCGAACAGCCGCTCGCCCGTGCGCTCGCACGTCTCGGCGAGCGCGCAGAGGAAGAAGCTGCGGCCCAGCTCCGAGCCTTGGCGCCGCCACGTCTCGAGCCCCGCCTCGATCTCTGCGACGGCCTCCTTCGCGTTGCCCTCGACGCCGTTGCACCAGCCGATCATCACCTCGTCCCAGCCGATCCAGAACCGGAAGCCGTGCAGCTTCGCGAGCGCGAGCCCCTGGCAGGTATTTGGTCACCTCTTCGACGAAGAGCGGCACGCCATCGGTTTTGGCGACGATCTGCTCGATCACTTCGTGCGGCAGCGAGCGCGCGGAGGTGAGGCGCGAGAGAAGCGTCTGGATCTCGACGCGATCGAGACGCGAGAGAGTGATCTGCGTGAGGCGCTTGAGTCCCGGCCACGGCGCCGAGAGCTCCGGCCGCGCGGTCAAGAGCACCAGCATCCGCAGCGACGGCGCCTGCTCCAGCACGTGGGTCAGTGCGTCGAGCGTCGATGGATCGGCCCAGTGGAGATCTTCGAAGACGGCGGGGACCGGCTGCTCTTTCGAGAAGTGGGCGATCCATTGGAGGAGCAGCTCGCGGCGCCGCTCGCGCTGCAGCTCTGCGGAGAGCTGGGAGGGACGGAAGCGCGCGTCGAACGGGACGGCGAGCAGTGGCGCCAGCAGTTGGACGCCTTCCTCGACGACGATGCCGGCCGCGGTCAGCGCCGCTTCGAGCCGAGCGAGGCGCTCGCCGCCGACGGTCGTCACGCGACCGGCCGACGCAGCAGACACCGCCGACCCACCCGACCCACCGGGCGCCGTCGCGCCGCCGCACCGCTCGAGCGTCGTCTCGGTGAGCGGCTCGAGGCCGATCTCGCGTTGCAGGTGGTCGATGATCGGCGCGAACGGCGAGTCCGATTGGTGGCTGACGCAGCGGAACGCAAGGTGGCGCGCGCCAGCCTTGTCGCACACTCCTTCGACCTCGGCGACCAAGCGCGACTTGCCGATGCCCGACTCACCGAGCAGCAGCACGACCTGGCCATCGCCGCCGTGCCGGCTGACTGTGCGCGCGATCTCCTTCACGACGCGCCACGCATGCACTGGGTCGGGAACACCCCTCAACGACTGCGCGCCGAGGTCGATGAACTCGAAGGCACCGCGCACCAGCCGATGGGTGGCGGCGGAGATGACGGCGTCACCGGGATTGGCGATCGACTGCAGGCGCGCCGCGATGTTGGGCGTGACCCCCATCGCGAGGTGCTCCTGGCGCCGCTGGTCGCCGACCACGCCCACCACCACCAACCCGGTGTGGATGCCGACGCGCGCGCCGAGGCGGACGCCGAGTCGCTGCTCTGTCTTGCTGCTCTGTTCGGCGAGTGACGCCAAGAACTCGTGCGCGGCGGTCACCGCGCGGCGGGCATCGTCGTCGCGTGCGGCGGGGAAACCGAAGTAGACGAGGATGCCGTCGCCGAGGTACTGCGCGACGTGGCCCTTGTGCTTCTGGATGACGTGGCTGGCGGCGGCCTGGTAGACGCGGACGACCTCGCGCAGGTCCTCG
>CAYRQC010000384.1:0-2708 GCA_964426265.1 uncultured Phycisphaerales bacterium
GTACTTGCTGTTGCTCGCCCAGCCGCCGAGCGTGATGCCGTAGACGCTGATCGACGAGACGGCGAGCACGAAGAGGATCCCGATGTCGACGTCGGCGACCACCAGCGGGATGGTGCGGCCGGCGATGGTGAGCGTCCCGCCGATCGGCACGACGGCCATCATCGAGAGCGCACAGATGGCCGATAGCGCCGGCGCGACGGTGAAGAGGAAGCGCGCCGCCCCAGCCGGCTTCAGCTCCTCCTTGAAGAGCATCTTGACCAGGTCGGCCAGTGGCTGCATCGAGCCGAATACGCCGACACGGTTGGGGCCGACGCGGTACTGCATCCACGCCGAGATGCGCCGCTCGGCGAGCACGAGCGCCGGCACCAACGTCATCGTCAACGCGAAGACGGCGAGTGACTTCGTCGCCGTAAGCCAGAAGGGGTCGGCGAGCGGCGCGGCGCCGGCTGCGGCGGCGAGCACGGCGAAGTGGCTCATGCCGTCCTCATGCCGTCGCTACCTCGGCCGCTGGGGCCAACTTCACGCCATCGGTCGGCAGTTGCGCGAGCGTCCGCCCCGGCTGACCAAACGCCTCTAACACCGCCCATGTGAGGTCGGGCTTCGCGGTGATCGCCTCGAGTGCGACGCCCGTCTTGGCCGCGATTGATTGCAGCAGCGCCGTCTCGGTCACGCTGCCTTGTGGATAGCGCTGGGCTCGGCTGGCGCGCTGCAGGACACCACCGACGTTGAGGAAGGTGCCGCTCTTCTCGCTGAAGAGCGTGCCGGGAACGAAGAGCTCCACACCAAACGGCGCGGTCGCGGGAGCGCCGCCGACCACATCGACGAGCGCGCAGCGCTTCAGCTTGGCCTTCGCGACCACTCGTTGCAGGACGCCGGTATCGAAGAAGAGCACCGCCGCCGTCGCCGGTTCCGCGGCGAGCTTCACCAGCTCCTCTTCGCTCTTCGCCGCGATCCCGAGCTGCTCCAGCGCCTTCTGGTTCGCCGCGCGCCGTCCCGTGAAGAGGATCGGATCGCCCCCTTCCGCCGCGGCCGGCACGTAGCAGAGAGCGCGCGCGAGCGGCTCGAACAGACTCTTCGCCAGCAGCAGCTCTTCGCAGGTGAGACGCGCCGACAGCACGATCACCCACTTGCCGCGCTCGCTCGCGATCGTCGTCGCCAGCTCGTCCGCAACCTCGCTCGCCGCCTTGCGCACGCCCTTCGACCAGCCGAGCTCCTCGCGCCCCTGCGGGTTGCAGTGGTCGAGCAGCCCGAACCGGCCGACGTCACACATGAAGTGGCCGTTCACCTGCAGGTTGACGCGCGGGCGCACCCGCAGCAGCCGATTGCGCTTGGTCTCGAGCAGGATCGAGCAGCCGCGATCGCAGCCGGTGCAGACCGACTCCTCGGTGTCGAGATCCCAGACGCGGCTCTTGAAGCGGAACTCCTTCAGCGTCAGCGCCCCGACCGGACAGATGTCGGCGAGGTTGCCCTCGTAGTTCGAGTGGATCGGCTCACCCGGGAAGATCGCGATCACGTTGCGATCGCCGCGACCGGCGACGACCAGGGACGGCGACTGCGCGTACTCGCCCATGAAACGGACGCAGCGCGTGCAGAGGATGCAGCGCTCCTGGTCGAGCAGGATGTGGTCGCCGATCGGCTCGTGCTTGACGAGCGCGCGCTTGGGCTCGCTGAAGCGTCCGGCGCCGTTGCCGTGGCGGTAGCTGAAGTCCTGGAGGTCGCACTCGCCCGCCTTGTCGCAGATCGGGCAGTCGAGCGGATGGTTCGCCAGCAGGAACTCGAGCGTCGCGGCGCGGCCGGCGACGCAGTCCTTGCCGGTCGTCGAGACGTTGAGGCCGTTGGTCGCCTCGGTCCGGCAGGCGATCGCGACGCGCGGCGGCTTGCCGGGATCGAGGATCTCGACCTGGCACATCCGGCACGAGCCGACCGGTGTCAGCGCCGGGTGGTAGCAGTAGTAGGGGATCTCGATCGCGAGCTTGCGTGCCGCCTCGATCAGGTTGGTTCCTGCCGCCACCTCGACCTTGCGCCCGTCGATCGACAGCTCAGCCATGGCTCGCCACGTTGCGGGAGGTCGCCCGCTCGAAGTCGCCTCGAAAGTGCTTGATCGCGGAGCCAAGCGGGCCGGCGAACGCCTCGGGGAAGACACAGATCGTGCGTTGCTTGCTGCCGCGCATGATGTCCTCGAGGAGTGCGAAGTCGCTGCTGCTGCCTTCGCCGCGCTGGAAGCGGCCGATCACCTGGTCGGACCAGGCGGAGCCCTCGCGGCAGGGGCTGCATTGGCCGCACGTCTCGTGGCGGAAGAAGCGGGAGAAGACGCGCGCCGCATCGACGATCGCGATCTCCTCCGGAATCACGATGATCCCGCCGGTCCCGAGCATCGTCCCTTCCTTGCGGAGACTCTCGGGATCCATCGCGACGTCGAGCCGATCAGGCGGCAGGAAACCGGTCGAGGCACCGCCCGGCACGAAGGCGCGCATCTTGCCTCCGCCCTTCACGCCGCCGGCGTGCTTCTCGACCAGCTCGCGCGCCGTGGTGCCGAGCGGCAGCTCGTAGCAGCCGGGGCGTTCGACCGCGCCCGAGATACCGAAGAGCAGGTTGCCCGGTGCCATCGGGGTGCCCATCGTCTTGAACCAGGTGGCGCCCCGCTCGAGGATCGCCGGCACGTTGGCCAGCGTCTCGACGTTGTTGATGATCGTCGGCTTGCCCCAGAG
>CAYRQC010000385.1:0-3193 GCA_964426265.1 uncultured Phycisphaerales bacterium
GTTCGATTCGGCACCATTTGCGTCGTTCGAGATCAGCGCCGAAACGGACGGCTACTGCCGCATCACGAAAAACTCCCAGAGCGGCTTCCTCGGCGGCCAGACGCGGGAGCACAAGATCGACTTCGACCTCACCGTCGCCAAGCAGATCACCGGCACCGTGGTCGACCCGCAGCGCAACGGCATCGTCGGCGCCAAGGTCACCGCGACGATCGCCAACCAGAGCTTTCGTTGTGAGGTCGAGGCAACGAGCGACGAGGCGGGCAAGTTCGTTCTGAGCCGCCTCGCCGAGGGGCAGTACTTCGTGCAAGCGCAGCGCGATGGCTTCTCGGAGTCGCATCAGCAGCAGGTGGCATCGGGAACGTCCGATCTCGCGATCGAGATGCAGGTGCAGGGTGGTGTCTCGGGAATCGTCGTCGACGAGGCGAACGGGGCACCGCTCGCGGAGTTCGAGCTGACGGTCGAGCAGGTCCACAAAGGGCGTGGCCCGGTCACCGCCAAGGAGAACCTCCGCTTCCACGACTCCGGCGGCCGCTTCGAGGTCCAGAACCTCGACCCGGGGACCTATGCCATCGAGGGGGCCGCGGTCGGCTTCGCGGACAGCACCTCGGACGAGTTCGAGGTGATCCGCGGTCAGGTCACCCCGTCGATCCGGCTCGCGATGAATCGCGGTGGCGCGGTCACCGGCAGGGTCGTCGATCGGGACGGCCACCCGGTCGCCAACGCGCAGGTGCTGCTCCGCGAGAACCGGATCAAGGACAACCCGGTGACCAGCTTGCTCGGCCCGTTCGGCGGCAAGGGCGACACGGTGAAGAAGAAGCGCACGCAGGACGACGGCTCCTTCACGATCGAGATGGTGGTCCCGGGCACCTATCAGGTCGCCGTCCGCCACAACAAGTTCGCGATGAAAGAAGTGAACGACGTCGAGATCACGAAGAACGGGACGCTCGACATCGGCGCGGTCGAGCTGTTGCGCGGCGCGCGCGTGAGCGGGCACGCCTTCGACCTCGATGGTCATCCGCTCAAAAGCGCGACGATCGTCGGCCTCTCGGGCCAGCAGGACTACCGCCCGGCCCGCAGCGACAACGACGGCTTCTACGAGATCACGAGCATGCCGGCCGGCGATTACACGATCTCGATCAACAGCTTCCAGAGCGATCCACCGATCAACCCGCTGCAGGGAATGCTGTACGCCACCAACAGCAAGCAGAAGGTCTCCGTCATCGACGGCGACGACCTCACCGTCGACCTTCGCCTGTCGAAGACGAAGAAGTAGCCGGGGGCTTTTCCGGCTCGCCGCGCAGGGCGTCGCCGGGCACTCGCACACTGGCGACCGGCGGGCGCGCCTTGATCCGTCCGGGATACTCGGCCAGGACGAAGCTCCGCCACGCCTTCTCGAGCCCGAAGAAGTTCTGGCCGAAGGCGATCCGCAGCGCCTCACGCAGCTCGACCTTCTCCTTGAGCTTCACCATCAGCTCGGCCGTCTTCGCCGGCGACTCCGCAATGAGGAAGTCGGCCAGCGACCAGGCGAACGAGTGGTCGCTGCCGCGTAGCTGGTCGGTCCGCTTGGCGCACAGCTCCGCCAACGAGGGGTGCTTGCCCTGCTGGACGGCGAGCAGCACCGCCTTCGTCCAGTCCTCGTTCCCGAAGTCCTCTTCCTCCTCCTCCTGGTTGCAGGAGTTGTCGGCCGCCCCGAAATAGCGCATCTCGAAATAGTGGGCGATCCCTTCGTCGAGGAAGCCCTGCGAGTAGAGCCACTCCTTGAGGTGGAAGACCGAGCAGAGCAGGTGAGTGACGTGATGGGTCACGTGCCGGTCCATCGCGAGGTCGCCCGGAAGGCTCGACTTGTCGACCCACGTGACCAGGATCGACGGGTCACCGGCGAGCTTGGCCGCGGTGCCGGACGTCATCGAGAGCAGGACCTCGCTCGCCTTCGACATCGTCTTCAGCCGTTCGAAGATCAGGACCTGGTGGCGCCGGTTGCGCATGCGCACGTCGTCGATGCCGAAGAGCCGCTCGAAGTCGGCGTACATCCCCTCCAGCCGGCGCGCGAAGCGGTGCGCTGCGGCGTGAGCGTCGAGATCGCGCTTGTCGCGTGTCTTGTAGTGGGCCGGCTCGAAGCCGATCACGAAGTGGTCGCTCTCGACCCAGGTGAGCTTGGTGCCGAGCCTGGCGTCGACCGCCCGCTGTCCGGCGAGCCACGCTTCGCGCTCCTTCTTCAGCGTGGCGAGCTCCCGCTCGGCGGCGGCCTTCAGGTCGGCGCGGCGGCAGCGCGCGCACGGCAAGAACGGTGCGCCGCAACCCGCCGGGTCACCCTCGAAGAAGGTCGAGCAGCCCTTGCAGCCGACCTCCTCGTTGCCGTGCTCCACGAACCACGGGTTCTCGATCTTGCCGGTCGTCTTGCACGCGCCGCAGAGGTCGGCCGGTGAACCTTGCGCGACGCCGGGCGTGGCGACCAGCACGCTCGCCATCGCGACGGACGCGACGCGCAACGTACCGTGCCACCGGTCGTGAACCATGCGCTCACGATAGCCCGGCGCCGCTCCGTTACGGCGAAGGCGGCAGGTCGACGACGCCGCGTCCCGGCCGCGCCGCACAGGCGACGAGCAGCAGCTCGGCGGCGCCCTCCTCGAGCAGCGCTCGCACCGGCTCGCAGCTCTTGTCGCGCGCCGCTTGCCGCAACCGGTCCGACAGCTCGCCGCCGAGGATCGATTCGGAGTCGATGACGCCGGCCAGGTCATCGGTGAGCGCGTGCAGTGCACTCACCAGCGCCGACCGATCGACCGCCGGCTCCGCGGCCGCGGCGACGGTCGCGGCGAGTCGCAGGCGCAGCTCGTCCGGCGTGGCGCGCCGCCACGGCTCGCCGGCCGGCAGCTCGCGAACCGGCGCTCCCTGCGGCGAGGGCACGAGCTGCAGCTGTTCGGCGGCTCGCCGCAGCCCGTCGGCGAACGGACCTTGCGCTGCAGCGTCGAGGCACCACGTCAAGCCGAGCAAGGCGAGCAGCTCACCGCCCGCATCCGCGCGCTCCCGTTCCGCCGCGGCCGTGAGCGCCGCGAGCGCCTCGTCGAACAGCTTGCACTCGACGTCGATGACGACCGCCAGCTCGAGACTCGCCTTCTCGCTCTCGCCGCCACCCTCCGCGGGAGCGAGCGACCGCGGCACAATCCAGGTCGCGACGATCCCGCGGATCGCCACG
>CAYRQC010000386.1:0-4403 GCA_964426265.1 uncultured Phycisphaerales bacterium
TCGAGCGTCCTCACCTCGCGGCCGTTCCATTCGATGAGCTGATCGCCCTTGGTGAGGCCGGCTTTTTCGGCGGGGGAGCCTTGGCTCACGCCGTCGAAGACGACGCCGTCGACGTGGTCGCCGAAGCTCGGGATCGAGCCGAACCACGGACGCTCGCCGCCGCTCGGGCGAGTGGTCACGCCGGCGTGGGGATTGGCGGGCGCCGCGAGCGGAACGAAGGGCGGCTTCTCGGGCAAGGCGACCAGCGCGTCGACCACGCCAGCGCACAGCGTCGCGATGCGCGCGGCACCCTGCGCGTTGATCTTCTCGACGTCGTCGGTCGGCTTGTGGTAGTCCTCGTGCAGGCCGGAGAAGAAGAAGAGGCTCGGCACGCCGACGTTCAGGAACGACTGGTGGTCGCTCGAGCCCTGCGTCATCCCGCCATCCGAGAGCGAAAGCTCGAGGCCGAGCTGCTGCTCGTTGTTGACCCGCTCGGCGATCCCCTTGAACTGCGGCGAGCTGCCGATCGCTCCGACCGCGCAGTAGTCGTCGCGCGACCGCCCGACCATGTCGAGGTTCAGGTTCGCGAAACACTTCACGATCGGCAGCAGCGGCTGCTCCGTGTAGTACTTGGAGCCGAGCAGCCCCAGCTCCTCGCCCGACCACGCGGCGAAGATGATCGTCCGCGCTGGCCGCGGGCCGGTCGCGAGCCGCTCGGCGATCTCGATCAGCGCCGCCGTGCCCGAGGCGTTGTCATCGGCGCCGTTGTGGATCGCCTGCTCGCCGGAGAGGCTGTCGGCGCCACCCATCCCGAGATGGTCGTAGTGGGCGCCGACGATCACGTGCTCGTCGTCACGCCCGGCGTCAGGCTCACTACCGTGGCCGGCGTCTGGTCCAGCGCTTTTGCCAGCGCCGCTTCCGAGATCGTGCTTGCCGCTTCCGCGCAGCACCGCGATGACGTTGGCGGTCGGCCGCCGAATCGGCTTGCTGACGATCGTGATCGCCCCGCTCACGCCGGCCAGCGGCTGGGTGGTCGTCGCGCCCGCATCGAGCAGCTTCACCGTCTCATCGAAGTCGAGCCCGCCTTTCGCGAGCAGCGCTCGTCCGACCGCGGGCGGCACGTGCACCGCCGCGAACGAGAGCCCCTCTCCGCGATCGCTCCGCCACGGCGGCAGCCGGTCGGCGTGCGCCCCCTCCTCGAGCCCGCACTGGATCAACACCAGCCCCGCCGCCTTCAGCGCGAACGCCGCGTCGATCTTGGCGCGCGGCCGGGCGGCGCGCCCCGCCGGCTTGGTCTCGAGAAAATCGCCGCTGCCACTCGCGCGGCCGGGCGCGCCGCTCAGCACGACGACGATCTTCCCGGCGACGTCGAGCCCGGCGTAGTCGTCGCGGCCGACCTCGGGAGCGCGCAGCCCGAAGCCGGCGAACACGAGCTCACCCTCCGCGTGCGCCGAGCCCATGCCGAGCGCGACGGCGAACTCGCGATCGAGCGCGAGCGTGGCGCCCCCGAGCGTGCAGCTCGAGGTCGCGTCGATCGTGCGGCCCGACACTGCCACGAAGTGCTGCAGGAAGCTGCGGCCCTCGGGCCCGAGGTCGCCGCCCGGCTCGAGCCCGAGCGCGGCAAGCTGCGCGCTGATGTACGCCGCCGCCACCACGCAGCCGCCCTCACCGGTCATGCGGCCGGCGAGGCGATCGTCCGCGAGGTAGCGGATGTGCTCCAGGATCTCGTCGTCGCGGATCGGATCGGGCGTCGGGATCGTCTGGCACGCAGGAATCGTCAGCGAGGCGAGAGCGACGGCGGCAAACCGGGCAAGGACGGCGGCGTTCACGGCGATACCTCTCTCATGGTTTTCGATGGATGGATGGGATCGCTCATTCTGCCGCGGCGTCGCTCGATTGGCGCCGCTCCAAACGGCGGGTAGGAGCGCTCTCCTGGTCGCGCAGTAGCCTCTCGACGTGGTCGCCCTGCATGGAGCCGTCTGCATGCCTGCTCGCCGCCTCGTGTGGATCACATGGATCACGTGGATCGCGTCGTTCGTGCTCCTGATCGCTGCGTGCCGTTCGCCGAGCGAGCAGGCGCGCCTCGAGGTCGATCGGCTGGCCGATCACCGCGTCGCGGACGCGGCGCGCTTCGAAGAGCTGCTGACCCGGGGCGACGCGGCGACGCGCCTGGCTGCGGCGCGAGCGGTGGGCCGGTTGCGCGCACCCGAGTTGGCCCCGGTCGTCCGCCGCGCGCTCGAGATCGAAGGCGATTCCGCGGTGCGTGCCGAACAGCTCTTTGCGCTCGGCCAGATCGGCAACGCCGAGGGGCTCGATGTGGTGCTGGCGCAGCTCGAGCAGCCCGAACCGCGGACGCGCGCGCGCGCGGCCGAGGCGCTCGGCAAGCTCGGCCAACCGCACGTGGCGTCGAGCCTCATCTCGCACCTCTCGGATGGCGACGATGGCGTGCGCGGCGCCGCGCTGCTCGCTCTCGCCCGGCTCGTGGGGCGGCGCAGCGTTTTCAAGTCGCAGTTCGACCCCGAGGCCGGCGCGGCGCTGCTGCGCGGCGTGGCGCCGCTGCTCGAGCGCGGCGGGGGCGAACTCACCTGGAAAGCCGCGTACGCGCTCGCCGAGATCGAGATCCCGGGGCGGCTCGAGCTGCTGTTGCGAGCGGCGAAATCGCCCACGGCGGAGACGCGCTTCTTCGCGGCGAACGGGCTCGCGAACTGCGACGAAGGTGGCGGCGCAGTAGGTGGCAACTGCGATGCCGCGCGCGTCGGCGTGCTCACGAGTCTGCTTGGAGATGACGACGCGAGCGTTGCAGTTGCGGCCGCTCGCGCGCTCGGAAACCTGGCGCCGGCAGCGGTGGGGGAGACCGCGCTCGGCGCTCTCGACAAGTTGGCTCGAGTCGATCGCCGCCCGGCCGACCTTCATCGCCGCGCCGCCGCTCTCGCGGTGCTGATCGATCGGGCGGCGACCGCGGTGGCGACGAGTGCGGCGGCAACGGCCGCAGCACCGAAGGCCAACGGATCCCCGTCGTCTGCCGACCGTGCCACGCTCGACTTGATCGAGTCCGCCCTGCACGATCGCACACGATTGGTGCGCGCCGAGGCAATGCGCGGCGAGGTGCGGCTCGCCGGAGCCGCTGGTGTGGACCACGTCCGCTCGATTGCGGCCGCCGCTGGCAACCCGCACGAGCGCGTGGCCGCGATCCGTGCGCTGGCCGCGGCGCCGCCGCTCGTCTCCGCGCCGGCGCGCGAGGCGCTGCTCGCGCTGACCCGCGATAGTGCGCCCTTCCCCGCCAGCGAGGCGCTCGACGCCCTCTCCAAGCTGGTTGCGAGCGGCGGCAGCGACTGGTCCGCCGACGTGAACCAGACCGTGCGTGCCGCGGCGCTCACCGCCGTCGTGCGGCGCGATTTCGCCATCGTCGCCAATGCGCTCGACCTGCTGAAGCACGTCGGCACGGCCGATGATCTGCCCGTCTTCGAAAGGGCTCTCGATCGCCAGCGCGGCAGCGAGGCGGCCGAAGCACGTGCCAATGCCGTCACGGCAGCCGCAGCACTCGCCGGCGCTCGCGCGCGCCACCTCCTCGAACACGCGCTCGACGATGAGTCGGCTGCGGTACGAGCGGCCGCGAGAACCGAGCTCACCAATCTCGAGAAGCGCGACAAGACGCAGGAGCCCATGAGCGCCGTGCCCCCGCCGGCGCTGCCACCGTCGGCGCCGCCGGAACAAGCCGGCTCGTCGATCGACCTGACCGCGGACGAGATCTGCCGTCCGCACGCGAACCCGCGCGTCCGCCTCCACTTCACGAGCGGCGACGTGCTGCTCGAGCTCTTCGCCGACACCACGCCGCGCCACGCGAAGATGGCGTTGGAGCGGGTCCGTACCGGAAAGTGCAACGGCCTTCCGATCCATCGAGTCGTGAGCGGTTTCGTCGTTCAAGGGCTCGATCCGCGCGGCGACGGTTGGGGGACGGGTGGCCTTTTCTTGCGCGACGAGATCGGCCCCGAGCCGTACGTGCGCGGAACGATCGGGATGCCCAACGCCGGTCCTGACAGCGGCGGCTGCCAGCTCTTCTTCATGCTGATGCCGGCGCCGCGCCTCGACGGCCGTTACACGGCGTTCGGTCGCGTACTCCAGGGGATGGAGATCGTGGAGGCGCTCGACCTCGGCGAGGTCTGCGAGCACGCGGAGGTCGTCGAATGAAGATCGGGGCGAGGCGACGGATGGACGGGCAAATGAGCGGATCACGCAGCGCCGCGGCGGCGACGGCACTACTCCTGACGGCGACGTTGCTCCTCCCCGCGAGCCTCCCGCCCGCGCTCCTCGGCGCGACTTGTCAAGAGAAGCCCAAGACGCTCCAGGACGACTGCAACCCGCGCTCGCCGACCACGTTGCTCGACATCAAGCTCACTCCCTACTGGTGCCCGCTCTGCATCAAG
>CAYRQC010000387.1:0-8630 GCA_964426265.1 uncultured Phycisphaerales bacterium
GCCCGTTGCTCCCGGTGCGAGCGGCGGGTCCCGATGGGCATTCCGTGACGCGTCTCGTGATCGTCCCCACCACCGCGCTCGCGACCTTCCCGTTCGATGCACTGGTCGTCGAGAATCGGGGCGAGCAAGGGGTGGCAAAGCGCTATTCGGAGCTGACCTTCGTCGTCGATCGTCACGAGCTGACCGAGGTGCCGTCGTCGTCGGTGCTCCTGGCGCTGACGGAGCTTCCGCATCGCGAGCTGTCACCGGCGCTGCTGGTGGTGGCGCCGTTCGACGCGGAGGAGAGCGACCGACTGCGCGACGATGTCCTCGACTATGCCGACGAGCTGGCGCTCAACCGACCGCCGGAGCTGGCCGCGGAGCTGTTGCGAGCGCGGCACGCGCCGAGCGCGCGCGTGGACGACCAGCGGTTCACACTGTTGCTTGGCGCGTGCGCGACCCCCGAATGCCTCACCGGCGACCTCGCGCCCTACTCGGTGCTGCACTTCGCCTGCCACGGAAAGGCCGTGCCCGGCGAGCCGCGCTCGACCGGCCTCCAGCTCGCTCCGTGTGCGATCAGCAGCAGCGGCTTCGTCTGTGTACTCGACGTGGCTGGGCTTGCACTCGATGCCGAAGTCACGGTGCTCGGCGCGTGCTCGACCGCGGTGGGTGGCGCGCTGGGTGGTGAGGGACTGCAGTCGATGGCGCGCGCCTTCCTGCAAGCGGGCTCACGCTCGGTCGTCGCGACGGTTTGGGACGTCCAGAACGAGCCGACGACGCGCCTGTTGCGGGAGTTCTATCGACAGATGCGCGGCACGGCGCACGGCGCGGTCTCGAAGGCACTGCGCGAGGCCAAGTGTGAGGTGAAGGCGGCTGGGAAGTCGCGGGGCGTGGGCGCCGGCCCGAATGGAGTCGTGCGGATCGACGGCACTTCGCGAGCGGTCAACGCGTCCGACGACCTGCCGCCGTGGTACTGGGCCGGACTGATCGACTACGGCCGCTGATACCACAGCACGTGTTCGATCGGATCGGTCGCCAGATCGAGACGCACCGTGATCGCGAGCAGCATGAAGTTCTGCGGGCCGCTCGCCCACGCGATCGACTTCACGTTCGATTGATAGAGCGTGCTGCCGGGCGGTCCACCGGGTGATACACCACCCGAAGGACGCGCGCCGGGCGTTGCTCCGGGCGTTGCGCCGGGTGTCGTTCCTGGCGCGGTCGGGTTGCCCGGCGTCGCCGCGGCAGTTCCGCTGCCGCTGTAGTCGAAGTCTGGAAGCGCCGTGAGCGTGGTCGGCGGCCGTTTCGGATCGCTCGTCGTGCCGCTGCTCACCGCCACCGCCATGAGCTTGCACGAGCCGAGCGCCTCGACCGTGACGCGTGGCGTCAAGCGCTGCTTCGCCGCGTCCCAACTCGGCGTCAGGGTCACGCGATCGCGCAGTACGGGTGGTGCCGAGATCGTGTCGAAGTAGGCGCATTCGGAGACGTAGCCGAGGACGTGGTTCGGGTTGCCGAGGGTCTGCTGGAACGTGTCGACCACGTTGGTGGTCGAGACGACCACGACGTTGAATGCATAGTCGAGGGTGCCGTCGGCGATGGTCACGGGCTGGCGCTCGGCACAGACGAAGTCGGGCTGGTTGATGTTGTCGTGCACCCACGGGAGCAGCCCGGGCGAGGGTGGGCGGGGCGCGCGGGTGGTGGCTGCCGGCGAGGCCTCCGCGATGGTGCGCCCGATCAGCTCCCGACGTGCGTTCTTGCGCCGGATCGAGTAGGCGAGTGAGAGGAGATTGCCGGAGCGGGACGGCGCGATGTGGGCATTGCAGAAGTCGGGGTTGAGGGTGCCCCGACGCGGCTCATGGTCATCGCGGTCACTGTGCGGGTTCATGCAACTCCTTGTAGCGACCGATCCACCCGCGCGTCACCCGCGCCATCGAATCGAGGGCATCCAGGCGAGCGGGGGGTATCCGTGGCTGTTTGTGTTTTGTACGGTTTCACGCTCCATGTTTCCCACGACCTTCCATCCGACGGTGCGGCGCTGGTTCGAGGAGCAGCTCGGCGAGCCAACCGCGCCGCAGGTCGAAGGGTGGCCGCGGATCGCCGCCGGCAAGCACGTGCTGATCGCGGCACCGACCGGCTCGGGCAAGACGCTGACGGCGTTCCTCTTCGCGCTCGATCGACTGCTGCGGCAGGGAACCGAGCTGCGCGACGAGACGCAGGTGCTCTACCTCTCGCCGCTGCGGGCGCTTGGCAACGACGTGCAGAAGAACCTCGCCGGCCCGCTCGAGCAGATGCGCGCGATGGACCCGTCGCTGCCGGAGGTGCGGGTGAAGGTGCGCACCGGCGACACTCCGCAGAGCGAGCGGCAGGCGATGGTGCGACGGCCGCCGCACGTGCTGGTGACGACGCCGGAGTCGCTCTACCTGCTGCTCACGACGGGGGGCGGGCGCAAGATCCTCGGCACGGTGAAGACCGTCATCGTCGACGAAGTGCATGCCATGGTGGGCGACAAGCGCGGCAGCCATCTGGCGCTCTCGCTCGAGCGGCTGGTCGCGTTGGCGGGAGAGTTCCAGCGGATCGGGCTGTCGGCCACGCAGCGGCCGATCGAGGTCACCGCCCGCTTCGTTTGTGGCGCAGATCGCCGCTGTGACATCGTCGACGTCGGCCACTTTCGCGCGATGGACCTCGCGGTCGAAGTGCCGCCGTCGCCGTTGCAGACGGTCTGCTCGCACGAGGTCTGGGGCGAGATCTACGAGCGCGTCGCGACGCTGATTCGCGCGCACCGGACGACGCTCGTCTTCGTCAACACGCGCAAGCTCGCGGAGCGCGTCTCGGCGCAACTCAGCAAGCTGCTCGGTGAGGAGCAGGTCGGCTGCCACCACTCGAGCCTCTCGAAAGAACGGCGGCTCGACGCCGAGCAGCGGCTCAAGGCCGGCAAGCTCCAGGCGCTGGTCGCGACCGCTTCGCTCGAGCTCGGCATCGACATCGGCGACGTCGATCTCGCGATCCAGATCGGCAGCACGCGCTCGATCGCGACCTTCCTCCAGCGCGTCGGTCGTGCCGGCCACATGATCCGCAAGGTCCCGAAGGGTCGCCTCTTCCCGATCACCATCGACGAGCTCTCCGAGGCAGCGGCGCTGATGCGCGCCGTGAACGCGAAGCAGCTCGACCCGACGCAGGAGCGATGCGCGCCGCTCGACATCCTGGCGCAACAGATCGTGGCGGCGTGCGTTGGCGCTACGTGGTCACTCGACGGGCTCTACGCGGCGGTGCGGCGCGCGTCGCCGTATCGCGAGCTGCCGCGCGCCGACTTCGACGCGGTGGTGAACCTGCACACCGAAGGGCGCCACGCGCTGCTCCACAAGGACGGCGTGCAAGGACGGCTGATGGCGACCAAGCGCGCGCGGCTGGTTGCGCTGCAATCGGGCGGCGCGATCCCCGACGTCGCCGACTGGCAGGTGCTGCTCGAGCCGGAGGCGACCTTCGTCGGCACCGTGCACGAGGACTTCGCGATCGAAGCGAGCGCCGGCGACATCTTCCAGCTCGGCAACGCGTCGTGGCAGATCGTCCGCCAGGAGCGTGGCACGCTGCGGGTGATCGATGCCAAGGGGACGCCACCGACGCTGCCGTTCTGGGTGGCCGAGGCGCCGGGGCGCACGCGCGAGCTGTCGAAGGCGCTCGGCGACGTACGCGAAGAGGTGGCGCGTTTCCTCGATTTGGAGCGACTGCCGCAGCTCGGCAAGACGAAGGGTGCGCGCACGCGTGCCGCCGTCGATTGGCTCGTGCACGAGTGCTCGGTGCCGACCGCGGCGGCCGAGCAGATCGTGGAGCAGATCGACGAGGGGCGCGCGGTGCTCGGCTGCGTGCCGACCCACCGGCGGCTGGTGCTCGAGCGCTTCTTCGACGAGAGCGGCGGCATGCAGATGGTGCTGCACGCGCCATTCGGATCGCGGATCAACCGCGCGTTCGGGCTGGCGCTGCGCAAGTGCTTCTGCCGCGGCTTCGGCTTCGAGCTGCAGGCGGCCGCGAACGAGGACGCGATCGTCATCAGCCTCGGCACGATGCACAGCTTTCCACTCGCCGAGGTGTTCGACTACCTGCAAGCGGAGACGGTGCGCGATCTGCTGGCGCAGGCGGTGCTCGCGCAGCCGATGTTCCCGACGCGCTGGCGCTGGAACGTCACGCGCTCACTGGTGCTCGAGCGGTCGCGCGACGGCAAGCGAGTGCCGGCGCCGCTGCAGCGGATGCGCGCGGAGGATCAGCTCGCGGGGGCGTTCCCGCAGGCGATCGCGTGCGGCGAGACGCTGCCGGCCGGCGATCGCGAGATCCCGTGGGATCACCCGCTGGTGCGCCAGACGATGGAGGATTGCCTCACCGAGGCGCTCGATGTCGACGGGTTGATCGAGGTGCTGCGCGACCTGAAGAGTGGTGCGATCGAGCGCGTGGCGGTCGACACCGTCGAGCCATCGGCGTTCGCGCGCAGCGTGCTCTCGGCGCGGCCGTACGGGTTCCTCGATGACGCGCCCTTGGAAGAGCGGCGCACGCAAGCGGTGATGAACCGGCGAGTGCTCTCTCGCGACGAGTCGAAGGCGATCGGCGCGCTCGATCCGGTGGCGGTGGCGCGCGTGCGGGACGAGGCGTGGCCGACGCCCGCGAACGCGGAGGAGGTCCACGAGGCGCTGCTCTGGATGGGCTGGGTGACGACCGAAGAGAGCGCACCGTGGCAGCCGTGGCTCGCCGAGCTGGCGGCGGCCGGGCGCGTGCGCTGTGAGAGCGGCCGTTGGCGCGCCGTCGATGGCCCGACCGATGAGAAGCAACTGCTGCGCGGCCGGCTCGAGGCGCTCGGGCCGATCGCGAGCCCCGACGCGGCCGCGCTCCCGCTGCTCTTCGCGCTCGAGCAGGAAGGGGTCGTGCTGCGGACGCAGCTCGACGGCAAGGTGGCGTGGTGTGAGCGGCGGCTGCTGGCGCGCATCCATCGCTACACGCTCGAGACGTTGCGCAAGGAGATCGAGGCGGTCAGCGCGGCCGACTATCTGCGTTTCCTGGTCGCGTGGCAGCACGTCGATCCGGCGACGCAGGTCGAAGGGCCGGCTGGCCTGCAGACGCTGATCGATCAGCTCGCTGGTTTCGAACTGCCGGCCGCTGCTTGGGAGGCGCAGGTGCTGCCGCGCCGGATGAAGGTGTTCCGCCGCGAGTGGCTCGATCAGCTCGCGATGACCGGCGCGCTCACGTGGGGACGGCTCTGGAGCAGCGGCGCCGCGCCGATCCGCACGACGCCGATCTGCCTCCTGCCGCGCGCGGATCTGGCGAGCTGGCTCGAGCTCGCACCTCCTTCGGACGTCAGCGAAGCATCCGGGCCGGCGCGCGATCTGCTCGCCGCGCTCGCGCAGGGTGGCGCCCTGTTTCCGCGCGACCTGCAACGCGCTTCGCGCCTGCTCGACTCGCACTTCGAAGCCGCGTTGCAGGAGCTGGTCGGACGCGGGGCCGTCACGTGCGACTCCTACGGCGCGTTGCGTCAGCTCATCGTTCCGCCGTCGCGCCGCAAGCTGCCGATCTTGACGCTCGGCCGTTGGAGCCGGTTCCGCGGTGATGCCGCGACGCCCGCGGTGGCGGCGTCGGCGGCGCGCGCCACCGCGCGCCCCGAGCTGGTCGAACGCGTCGCGCGCCAGCTCTTGAAGCGCTGGGGTGTCGTCTTGCGCCGCACGCTCGCGCGCGAACGGCTACCGGTGCCGTGGCGCGATCTGCTCCGTTGCTACCGCACGCTCGAGCTGCGCGGCGAGATCCGCGGCGGCCGTTTCGTGGCCGGATTCGACGGCGAGCAATACGCGCTGCCCGACGCGGTTGCGATGCTGCGGCGGCTCCGCCGAGAGGCATGCCAGGCCGCTTCGCCGCCGTCGCCACCTACCGTCTCCGCGGCCGACCCGCTGAATCTCGTCGGCATCCTCACTCCGGACGACCGCATCCCACCGCAGCAGCGCCGAACGGTTTCCGTTGCGTGATCGGTGGCTGGCGCCAATCAGGTCGATCGGTTGTTCTCGAGCTGGGTCACGCGCTCTTCGAGGCGCTGGATTCGGAGGAGTAGTTCGTCGCGCGCGGGGACGGGTGCGGCGGTGGTCGACTCCACGGCGATCACCTTTGCGAGCTGCTCCGCGGGATAGAGACCGTGCGTCCAGCGGACGCCGCGCGCGCTCTCTTCCGGGCTGAGCCGGAGAACGAGCGGCGGGCTGCGCGCGCCGAGCCGCTTCAGGATCTCGCGCAGCGCTTCCAGCGTCTCGATCGGCCGCATCCGGCTTGCGCGGCCGCGGAGGTCGCCCTCACTCTGTGCGCCGCGCAGGAGCAGCTCGCCCACGACGGCGAGGTCAGTGACGGAGAGCTCGAGCTTGCGCGCCAGCTCCTGGCGCCACCGCGCGACTCGCCCGGAGTCGCCGATGACCGACAACACGAGTCCGTTCTGCTCCAGCGACTTCAACCCGATCTCGACGGTCTCCGCGTCGAGCGCCGACAGCGGGTCACGGTTGTTCTTCTGGTTGCAACCGGCGATCAGGGCGTTGACGGTCATCGGGTAGTACTCGGGCGTCGTGAGCCCTTTCTCGATCAGGACGCCGACGATCCGCCGCTCAGTGGCGTTGAGTGCGGGTGCCCCGGGCGGCGCCGACTGGGAAATTTCCTCCATTCAGCGCCCTCTCCTGCCTGCCGCGGGCTTCCCCGCACGCTTCGGACCCACGCTCCCCCGTCCGGGGGGGGTGGCCCGCGGAATGCTAGCCCGGGTGATTCCGGTTTGCCGGTCCAAGCTGTCCTCGAAAAGGGCCTTCTCCAGACCGACTGACGTCTTCCCAATCGATGGCAATGCGGCCTAGGATGACGTCGTTCGATGGACGCTCCGGAGGGCAGAGAGCGTGGAGGCCACTTGTGGTGGCGTTCCACGTGACGACGAAGCGCTTCTAACTCACCCGGACCCACCCCTCATGCATCCTCGTGCGTGGTTAGTGATCTGCTCGGCGGCTGCAGTGGCGATCCCCGCGGCTCGTGTGCCGTGCCAGGAGGTCGTGCAGGTGCTGCCGGCGGAGGCGGACTTCGACTACTTCGGTACGGCAGTCGACCGGCTCGGCGATGTCGACGGGGATGGTGTCGATGACGTCGTCGTCGGTGCGCCCTCCGCGAGCGCGACCGTCTCTCACGAAGGCGCCGCCTACGTCTTCTCCGGCGCCACCGGCGCCGTCCTCCACACCTGGCGCGGCGGCGCGATCGATGATCAGTTCGGCGCGGCGGTCGCTGGGCTGGATGACTGTGACGGCGATGGAGTTGCGGACCTCCTGGTTGGAATGCCCAATGTGATCGGCAGCACCTTCTACGGTGAAGCGCACCTCTACTCGGGCGCCACCGGAGCGCTGATCGCGAATCTCATCGGCGATACGGCCGGGAGCGGATTTGGCGGGAGCTGTGCACGCCTCGGTGATCTCAATGGCGACGGCGTCGACGAGTTCGCGATCGGTGCGTCGGGCAGCGACCTCTTCTACATCTTCGACGGCGCCACCCGCGTTCGGCGCGTTCGATTCCAGAGCACGCAGCGCCACTCGGGGCTCGGCTTCTCGCTCGCGAGCCTGCCCGACTTGAGCGGCGATGGCATCCCCGACCTGCTGGTGAGTGCGCCGTTCTTTACCGACAGCCGCGGTGTGGTGGTTGGCCGCGTGCAGCTCCGTTCGGGCGCCGATGGCTCACTGGTGCGCGCCCATTTCGGTGAGAACAGCTCGCAGTTCTCCCTCGACTACTATGGCTGGTCGATTGCATCCCTCGCCGACATCGACCTCGATGGGGTCGTCGACTATGCGGTCGGCGCCTGGGCGCACGGCAGCGGTCAAGAAGGTCGTGCCTATGTCTATTCCGGTGCGACTGGTGCGGAGATCCGTCGCCTCGATGGCGAGCAATCTGGCGACTGGGCGGGCTACACGCTGGCCAACGGCGGCGACCTCGACCACGACGGCGTCGGCGATCTCCTGCTTGGTCTCCCGAACCGCGGCGCTTCCAATCAGGGGCGGCTCTCCGTGCGCTCCGGTGTCGATCTTTCCGAGCTCTCCGAGATCACCCGGATCGACGGGACCGACTACCAGCGCCTCGGCGTCACGGCCGTCCCGGTCAGTGATGCCGATCACGATGGCATGCCGGATCTCCATGTGGCGTCCATCGGCGCGGCGACGAGCTACGGCGGCGAGGTCGAGCGCGTCGAGTTCGAGCCGCCGCACATCGACACGCTCGGCCCCGGCCGCGGCAACTACCGGAGCGACAAGCTCGTGACGATCACGGGCCGCTGCTTCCGCGCGGAGGCGGGGCTCGAGGTGCGGGTCGACGGCGTCGTCGCGGATGACCTCGTCGTGATCGACTCGACGACGATGCAGTGCACCGTGCCTGCGGGCATGCCCGGGCTGGTGCCGATCGACGTGACCACGCGGATCGGAGCCGCGCAGAAGCTGTTCAAACGGACGCCGGCCATCACCGTGGAAGGCGACGCGACGCTGGGCAGCACCGTGACCTGGTCGAGCTACGTCGACGTCAACGACACCCTCTTCCTCCTCTTCGGCAGCCCGCCGCAGGTCTCGCTCCCGACGCCGCCGTATGACGGTCTCTTCTGTGTCTGTCCCTATCTGCTGGTCCTGATCATC
>CAYRQC010000388.1:0-2548 GCA_964426265.1 uncultured Phycisphaerales bacterium
AAGAGGGGAGGCAGAGATGGGGAAGGTGATGCGGGGCCGCGGTAAGTTGCCGCCGCCGCCCGGGGAGAGTGATGCGATGATCGACAAGGAACTGCTCGAGATCCTGGCCTGCCCGGAAAACAAGGAGCAGGTGCGGCTCGGCGACGCGGCGCTGCTGGGGGCACTGAACACCAAGGCGGAGAGGGGCCAGCTGGTGAACCGGGGCGGCGAAAAAGTCAGCGAGCCGATGGACGCCATTCTCGTTCGTGCAGACGGCAAGGTCGGGTACCCGGTCCGCGACGGCATTCCGATCATGCTGATCGAGGAGGGGCTCCTTCTCTGATCGGACGTCGGATCGGGCGTCGCAATCGGATCGCGGAATTGTCGCCGAACGGGCGCGGCGGTTACCGTGTTCGCTCTTCATGACCCGCACGAGACCCTCGTGTGCGTCGCCTTGGTGGGACGACCCGCGTCAACATGCTCCGGGCGATCATCTCTGACATCCATTCGAACGTCGAGGCGCTCGAGGCGGTTCTCGCCGACATCGAGCGGCGCAAGGTCGAACGGATCGTCTGCCTTGGCGACGTCATCGGCTACGGCCCGCAACCGCGCGTGACGCTGAAGCGGGTGAAGGAGTGGGAGATCACGCTTCTCGGCAACCACGAGGAGGCGTGCATGTACCACCCGGAGGACTTCAACGAGCGGGCGCGCATCGCCTTGGAATGGACGCGCGAGCAGTTGAACGCCAAGGACCAGCCGCCCGACGAGAACTACGAGCTGTGGGCGATCATCGGTGCGATGCCGACCTCGCATCAGCTGGAGAACGCGCTGCTCGTCCACGGCTCGCCGCGCGATCCGGTGCGCGAGTACATGCTGCCCCGCGATGCGAGCGACCTGCCGAAGATGCGCGAGGTCTTCGAGCGGATGAAGTGCGACTTCTGCTTCGTCGGCCACTCGCACGTGCCCGGCGTGTACACCGAAGCGCCGGCCTTCCTGACGCCCTCCCGCTTTCCGGACGGTTACCGCCGAACGCAGGGCAAGGCGCTCGTCAACGTCGGTTCCGTCGGTCAGCCACGCGACGGCGACACGCGCGCTTCGTACGCCACCTTCGATGGTGAGACCGTCTGGTTCCACCGCGTCGAATACGACTTCCGCGCGACGCAGAAGAAGATCCTCGATACTGGCGTGCTGCCGCGGTACCTCGCGGCGCGCCTGCAGGAAGGTCGCTGACGCAGGGCGCCGGGTCGGCGCGTGCGCTGCTCGATTGCATGAAGGGCTCCATGGACTCGAATCAACCCGAAAGCCGCCGCCCGATCGTCGCTTTCGTCGTCTTCTTGGCCTTCCTCGCGGTCTGGTTCCTGGTCCTCCAGCCGTTGATGCACAAGAACGACGCCGTCGAGGTCGCGAACGGCCCGGCGGCAGTGCCAACGACGACGACCGCCAGTGGTTCCTCGACGACCTCCTCGCCGACGTTGGTCGAGGCGGACGCGCCGGCGGCCGAACTCGCGTCGGTGGCGCAGGACGACCAGATCGTGGTCGAGACCGAGCTCTACCGTGCCCGCTTCTCGAACCACGGCGCGGTGCTGCTCGAGCTGCTCCTCAAGCGCTACTTCCGGAACTACTCGGTCATCGGCGATCCCGCCCGAGAAGCCGATCCGGCGAACTGGCTGCCGCTGGCGGCACCGCTCGATCCGGCCGGCGCGACGTTCCAGCTCGAGCACAACGCCGCCGCGAGTACCGTCGCTGCCAGCTCACTGGGAAAGGTGAACTGGGAGCTCACGCGCACCAGGCGGGGCGACGTGGAGGAGCTGCACTTTCGTACGGCGACCACCTCCGGGCTCCAGTTCGAGAAGCTCTTTCGACTGCCGCGCACCGGCTACAGCTTCGACGTCGAGCTGCGATTCGCGAGCAACCGAGCCGAGCCGACGCAGGGGACCGCCTCCTACGGGCTCGTCGTGGCTGGTGGTATCTGGGACGAGCGTTCGTCGCCCTCCGCCCGGCCACCGGCCGCGGTGGTGGTGACGGCCGAGAACGAGGACAGCCTGCAGCTGGTCGACGCCAAGTCGCTCGCGGATGGGCCGCAGACGCGCGGCTTCAAGCGCCGCGGCCTGGCGCCCTTTTTCGGCGCACGCAACAGCTTCTTCGGGCTGGTGCTGAGCCCCGATGCGCCGACGGCGGCACTGCTGGACAACGTCGCCTGCAGCCGCCTCTTCGATCCGGTGTGGTACGAGCGCCAGCGCAAGGAGAAGGAGCAGGGCGGTGTGCTGCTGACGGCATCCGAGCTGCAGTCGCTGCACGACGCCAACTACACCAATGTTCGCGCCGAAGCTTTCTTGCGCGTCTCGTTCCCGGAGGCCGGGGCGCCGCCGCTCTCGATGAAGTTCAAGGCGTTCGCCGGGCCGAAGGCGCCGGAGGCGATGGTGGCTCCAGAGATGGCGCCCTTCCGCGCGCTCTATGAGGTCGAGTACGGCAGCTGGACGAGCTTCCACTGGATCAACCGCGCGCTGCTCTGGTGGATGAGCTTGATGCAGCGGATCACCGGCAACTGGGGCGTCGCGATCATCCTGCT
>CAYRQC010000389.1:0-9349 GCA_964426265.1 uncultured Phycisphaerales bacterium
CGGGGGCCCCGAATCCGCGCTCGCGCGCCGGGTGGCCGCCGTCGAGGAATCGCCGGACCGTGACGTCGCCGACCCAGACCGGGTCGACTTCGGCCGCCGAGTCACAGCGTCGCGCACAGGGCCTCGGCAGTCGCTGCCAGCGTCGGTTCCGACAACTCGTCCGGTCGCGCGTCGAGTTCGGCCTCGAGGTCGGCACAGGTCAGCGTGCGCTCGTTCACGGGGAGGGCGCCCGTGGTGACCTCCCAGGCGTCATCGCTCGGTTCGGCTTTGGCGGCAACTGCCGGGGACACCAACACCCTCACCAATCTGACATCAGCTCCCGGGTCTTCATGCTTCCGATTGAAGCGTGAGCGAGACCTGCCGGTGCCGCGCCGCGATCATTCGCCGCGGTTCTTCACGCGCAACACGTGGTACACGACGTTGCGGCCGTGGTCGCGATCATCGTCGATGACGCGGATCACCTGCTCGAGGCGCGGGAACTTGCGGCCGGGCTGCGCCACTCCGGCGGCCTTCACCAGCGATTCGGGGTCGAGCGTCGCCATTCCGCCTACGCCGCGCAGTGCTCCCTTCTTGAACTCAGCCGCGCCGTCCTCGAGGGTCTTGGGCTTGCCGGAATCTGGAGGAGCGCCGGCGTACGGATAGGTGCCCTGGAAGAACTCGGCGAAGCTGTTGCGCTCGGTCGAAGCGATCACGATGAACGCTTCCTGGCCGTTCCCGCTGCTCGTGACCTTCCAGCATTGGACATGCCCTTCCGCGTCCGGGCCGGGAAGCCGAACGGGTCCAGCCTCCGGCTCGAGGAAGATGGGGTTCTTCAACTGGCTGGTCGGCACCGGGAAGAGGTTGTTGACGGCGTCGGCCGCGTCTTCGTTGATCACGTAGAGATAGAGCGGCCGGTCGACCGTCACCATCAGCGAGATGCCGTCGCCCGGCCGCACCTCGCTGCCTTCGGCGAGGGCGACCTCCCGCTCGAAAGTCTTGCCATCGTCCGTCTGGCGATGCAGGAAGTAGGCGCAGTCGAGCTTGAAGGGGGGTGCGACGCTCTTCGGCCGCGGCCAGAACCCCCAGGCGAATGCACCGGCGATCACCGCGGCCGCCGCCACCAACAGCGTGGCGAGCCGTCGCTTCTTGGGCCGAATTTCCTTCACCGGCACCGTCGGCGGCGCGCCCGGTCGGCGCGACAGGAACTCCTGCAACGCCAGCTCCAGCTCGCCGGCCGTCGCGAAACGGCGCGTCGGGTCGCGATCGATCGCGCGATGCAGGATGGTCGCGAACTCGGGTGGCACATCGGCGCGGCGATCGGTCATCGGCTTGAAACGGCCGGCGCACTTCTCGTCGAAGAGCTCGTCGATGTTGGCGGTGTCCCACGGGTAGTTCCCGCAGACGAGCCAATAGAGCGACACGCCGAGTGCATAGAGGTCGGTCGCCGGCCCGATCTGGTCGGGTTGGTCGCGCGCCTCCGGAGCCATCATGAAGGGAGTGCCGGGCGTGGCGCCGACCGCGTCGGTACGGGCGCTCGCCACCGCGTGGGCCAGCCCGAAGTCGAGCAGGACGATGCGACCGCCTTGCGCACGCATCGCGTTCGCCGGCTTCACGTCGCGGTGGACCAGCCCCTTGGCATGAGCGGCGGCCAGCGCGCGACAGAGATCGATGCCGATCCGTGCCGCTTCGTCTGCCGACAGGGGGCCCTGCTCCTCGACCAGGTGCTTCAGCGTCACGCCGTCGATGAACTCGAGGCTGAGGCGCAGCGCCCCTTCCCGCTCGTCGATCGACCAGATGTGCAGGACGTTTTCGTGCTCCACCGAAGCGAGCAACTGCGCCTCGCGGATGAAGCGGGCCCGCTCTTCAGGAGTCGCCGCGCCCGCCCGATCGAGGATCTTCAGCGCGACGACCCGGTCGAGCGCGAGATCGCGCGCCTTGAAGACGCGTCCAAAGGCGCCCGCGCCGAGCTCCTCCTGCACGTCGAATCCTTGATGGAGCCGGTCGTTTGCGCGCGGCAGCTTGCGCAGCAGGTCGCTGTTCGACTCGTCGAGCACGTGCTGGCGGTGCTTCGCATGGAGCTCGTGGATCTGCTTCAGCGCCGCGAGCTCATGACCGGCGGCGTCGCCCTGCTTGGCCGCCTCGCCCCAATTGACGGGGCTGCCGTCGGCCACCGCGCGCGCCAGATCCTCGAGCTGCTCGTCAGGCCGGGTCATGGGGTCGCATCTCCTTGGAGAGCTGCAGCAGCGCACGGGCGATCGACACGCGGGCGGCGTCCGGCGACGCGTAGCCGCACTCGGCGGCGATCGTCGCGTAGTCAAGCTCGAGCTCGAGCCGCAGCACGACCGCCGTCCGCGTGCGCTCCTGCAGCGTCGCGAGCGCCCGTTCATAGCGCTCGACGACCTCGCGTCCCTGGACCCGCTGGAGCGGCGACTGGCCATCCGCCGACGGTGCAGTGCGCGAGTCGTCGGGGATCGCCTCCTTCTTCTCGTCGTGCTTGTGGCGCCGGATGACGTCGACGAGCTGATTGCGGGCCGCCGCGCGCAGGAACATCCAGAACGACCCGA
The DNA here is from genome assembly GCA_964426265.1 of uncultured Phycisphaerales bacterium. Taxonomy (GTDB): domain Bacteria; phylum Planctomycetota; class B15-G4; order B15-G4; family SIAN01; genus SIAN01. The sequence continues at coordinate 2,544 of CAYRQC010000389.1, forward strand.
TGCCACGATCCTCGAAGCGGCCGAGGTTGGCGAACGCCTTGATGCAGACGTCTTGCACCAGGTCCTGGGTCTCCTCGAGGCTGCGTGCGTGTTGCGGCAGTCGTTGCCGCAGGAACGCCGCGAGCCGCGGCCAGAACCGCCGGAACAGCTCGTTGCGCGCCACCTCGTCCCCTTTGCGGACGCGCAGGAGCAGCTCGGAGGTCTCGGAGAGATCGTCGCGTTCGGGCATGGCCGTCGGCGCTCCATAGAGACCTTGGATGCGCCGGATTACTCCACTCCCGAGCGAGCGGCAACGGCCAGCAGGTGCGTACCACGAGTTCGACCCGGTCGGCAGCCCCGGCCTCCGGGCGGATGGGCGACGCGGCGGTCTCACGTCCGCCGCCCCTTCTTCGCGGGCGTCCGTGCGCCACGCAGCCACTCCTCGACATACCCTTGACCGAGCAGCTCGACGAAGATTGCGTCCTGGCTCTTGGCGCGCGCCGCGGGATCGGTGACCTCGCTGCCCGCGATCGCCTCGGCGATCCGCCGCACCGCGAGCGCGAAGGCCTCCGGATGCGCCTCGCGCAGCCAGCGGACACTCGACATCGCACGCACGGCGGCGGCCTCTTCCATCTCCCGCTCATCGCTCGCGAACAGCCGCTCGATCGCCGCCGCGCCGGTGCCCGACCACGCCTCGTCGAGCTGGTCGGCCCAGCGACACTCCTTGGTCGGCGGCTCGCGCTTGCGGCCGTCGCAGAAGGCGAAGAGCGACCCGGCGATGCGCTGCTCGGCATCGAGCGCCAGCCCTTCGCGCAGCCACTGCGGCAGCGCGCCGTGCACCGCCTCGACCTGCGTGTGCGCACAGAGATGGGCCAGCAGGTTCTTGTGGCGCAGCAATGGCATCGCGACGTTGTCATCGACTACGGCGCAGTAGTGCGGGCCCGGCAGCGCGACTCCACAGAGCTCGCCGACGGTGCCGAGGAAGGTGGCGCACTCGGGCGCCGCAGTCGCGAACCGATCGATCAGCTGCGCGTAGAGGTGACGGGTCGCGACGTGATAGACGAAGAGCGGCACGGCGCCGCCATCCTGCGGTGTCACCGGTGCGAGGTCGCGCACCACCGACCGCACGACCTCGAGGTGCTCGCGCGCTTCGGCGCGTGGCGCCTGCGTGAAGAAGTAGATCTCGTCGCTCACCCAGCCGTCCAGGCCGAGCTCGCCGGCGATCCGCGCCGCCGTCTCGATCTGGGCCGCGATCGGCGAGCCGGGGGTGACGATCCCTTTCGTGAGATTGCGCGCCGAGTAGTGCGCCACCTCGGTGTTCGGGGTGGTGAGCCCGGCCAATGCAATGCAGGCGGCAAGCGTCGTTGCGATCATCGTCGAACCTCCTCGTTGTCCCAGCGGCGCGCGGGGCGGCGCGCCAGTCACGAAGCCACTTTTGGCGGCATCTGGAGGGAACGAGGGTCGAACGTGAAACCGAACGGCGGGAGCAACGACGGCGGCAGTGTCCGCCGCGCGGTCACTCCTCGAGGGTGATCTCGATCGTGCGGGGGCCGTCGGCCTTGACCTCGAAGGCGGCGTTCACGGATGCAGAGGTGGAGCCGCTCTTCTGCAGCAACACGTCCGCGCTGTAGCGGCCGAGAGCCGGGAGCGCGAGGGTGGCGCTGCCCTCCTCGAGGGACGCCTTCGTCGTGAGGGAGAGGCGGCGGAGGTGGCGCTCGACCGGAGTGACGGCCACGCGGACGGGTGTGAAGCCCGCCTCCAGCCGTGCCGCGGCTCGCACGACCAGCGTGACCGCGATCGCCGGCTCGAGCTTGACGTCGAGCTCGCCCTCGATCTGTGCGAGCAGCACGGCCTGGAATCCGCTCGCGACCAGGACCATCGGCGTCCCCTCGCCCATGAACGGCACCAGGACGCTCCCGGCGGCGAGGCGTGCCCGCCAACTGCGTTCGCGCGCTTCCGGTTTCACGAAGAGCTCGCCGACCGTGGCGGGTGCGCCGCCTGGAAGGAAGGCGCGCACCCGCGTGGTTGCGATGAGCCGGTCGGCGTCGATCTGTTGCAGCCGCGGATCGAGCGTCAGCTCGAGCGGCGCGACTGTGATCGCCGGCACGCTCCAGAGCGGTGGTTGATCGGCGCCGATGCTGGTGAAGCGCAGCTCGAAGTCGTAGACGCCGGCCCCGAGCAGCGGCCACGCGAGCAGCCCCTCCTTGTTCGGGCGCCGTGGATCGCTCGCCGGCGCTGCTCCGGCCGCGCCACTGCGCAACCGCGCCTCGAACCAGCGGGGCGAGAGCTCGCCGTCGGTCCGGAACGTCGCCTCGAGCCCGCCGCCGGGCGCGAGCGCGAGCGTCAAGCCCGTGCTGCCGGCCACGACGGCATCGAGCTTGGTGGAGATGAGCCCGTTGCGACGCGCGACCAGCGACAGGCTCGGATCGGCGGCTTGGCCGAACAGCGCGAAGGCACCGTTTTCGTCCACCGTGCTCCAGCGTTGGAGCGGCGGCGGCTTGCCGTCGAACAGCGGCACCTTCCAGCCGATTCCGCGCAGCTCGACCGTGGCGCCGACGACCGGCTCGCCGGTTCGATCGACCACGCGTCCGCTGCAGAGGAGCGGCGGTGGCGTCAGCTCGACGTCGCCGAGGTCGAGGTCGCCGCTGATCGGGAGCTGGAAGGAGAAGGCCGCCTCGAGCGGCGCGATGAGCGGAGTCGCGGCCGTCGCGAGCAGTTCGAGTGCGATCTGCACCGGCCCGTCGCGCGCCTTCTTGATGAGCCGGCTGGTGTCGAGCCGGACGAGGAAGAGATGGAGGCCGTTCGTGGCGGCGAGCGTCAGCTCGATCCGCGCCGGTGCGATGGTTGGATCGGGAGGCAGCTCGATGTGCGCGGCGTTCTTCTGCGGGAGAAGCCACGGGAAGCTGACGTAGAACCCCCGGCGTCGCAGCTCGGCGTAGCGCGCCGCGTCGAGCGGCTCCGGCAGCGCCTTCTCGAGCGGCGCGACGAGGCGGACGTCGAGGTCGTCGAGTCGGGCGATGCCGTCGGCGCCGGTGCGCGCGCGGATCGGCGCGGTGATGAGCGCGTCGGGCAACTCGGCGATCGCGATCTCGACGCCCGCCACCGGCGCCTGCTGCTCGTCGACGACGCGCGCCTCGATCGCGAGCGGCGGCACCAGCACGAGGAGCGCCGGTCGATCGGTCGTCGCCTGCACGATCGCGAGCGCGCGATCCGCCGTCGCCGTGGCGAAGAGATAGGCGCTGTCGAGCGTCCGCGGCACGCGGGTGACCCCGTGCTCGTTCGTGCAAAACCGCCGGACGCGCGGCGCCGCGAGCGGCTGTTCGGAGCGGAGCTGATCGAGTAGGTGATCGCGCTCGACCTGCTCCGCGTCGACCCAGAGCACCAGCGCGCCCTCGACCGGCAGACGATCGACCGTCACGACCTCGACGTCGATTCCGTCCGCGAGGGGTGGCTCGTCAACGAGGGCGGCAATGGCGGGGTAGCTCGGCGTCGCGGGTGCGTCGTTCGCTTGCGCCGCGCGTCTCACGGTCAGCGCGTCGGCGTACGACGACGTGATCGCGCGGTCGAGTGGGGCGGGTGGGACGGATCGGTGGCTCGCGCCGGTGTCGGTGGGAGTGGATGACGCCGTCGCAATCGCGAGCGGCGCGTCCGCCCCGAGCCACCAGCTCACGATGGCGATGGCGCCGGCCACGGTGGCCAGGAGCACGCCGATCACCGCTCGTTGCGCGGGCTTCATCGCTCGGTGGTTCCTCGGTACGTCTTCGACCCCCGTTCGTCGAAGGGTCTCGCGCCGCAGCGCGCCGATACGATGCCGCGCTCATGGCCGACGAGCGACCCCTTGATCGCCAGCACAGCGGGAAGCTCGCGGGCAGGCTCGCGGCCTCGCTCGCCACCTTGTGCTCCGTCGTGTTGGTCGCGGCGGTCGTCGTCGCGATCTACGGGCGGGCGCTCTCCTTTCCGTTCACGCGCGATGACACCGCGCACTTCGGGATGAAGGAGCGGTGGGAGCGGCCGCCATCGAAGTTGGGCGACCACTTTCGCGAGGAGTTCTGGGGCGAGGGCAACCGCAGTGGTCTCTATCGGCCGCTGACGGCGACCACGATCCAGGCGACGGTCTGGGCGAGCGGGCTGGCGCCGCGACCGCTGCGCGCCGGGAATCTCGCGCTGCTGGCGGCGATGGCAATTGCGGCCGCTGTGCTCGCGCGGCGGCTCGGGGTGTCGCGAGGCGGCGCGTTGCTGTTGGCGTTGGCGCTCGCCGCGCATCCGTTGCTCTCCGAGACGGTGCTCGAAGTGGTGAGCCGGAGTGAGACGCAGGCGGCGGTGGGGGTGCTGGGTGTCGCGCTGCTACTTGCGCCGCGGCTGAGCGCGCCGCCGCGGCTCTTGGCAGGTCGTGCGGACCTCGCGTGCGTCTCCAGCTTCTCATGGGTGCGGGTACTCGCGATCGCGCTCGCGATGATTGCGGCACTGCTTTCGAAAGAGGGTGCGTTCGCGGCGCTGCCGGCACTTTGGCTGCTCGGATGGCAACGCAACGAGACGACGACGCGGCTGCGCATGAGCGTGGCGCTCGCGCTTGCGTTGCTCTCGGCGCTTGCGTTGCGCGTGGTCGTGCTCGGAGGCCTCGTCGGCCTCGACTCCGAGCAGATCGCGTTCGTTGACAACCCGCTGATCGCGGCACCGTTCGCGACGCGGTGGTTCACCGGCGTGGCGATTCTCGGCCGCCAGCTCGCACAGTTGGTCTGGCCGGCGTCGCTCTCCGCCGATTGGTCGTTTGCGGCGATCCTGCCGCTCACCGGCCCGCGCGACCCCTATTTCGTTGCCGGCGCAGTGGCCGTCGTGCTGCTGTTGCTGTGGCTGGCGATCGCCTGGCGGCAGCGAGCGGCGCGTCCGGCGGAGCTCTTCGGGCTGCTGCTTGCAGGAAGTAGCTGGCTCCTGATCTCGAACGTGCTGCGACCGGTCGGAACGGTGATGGCGGAGCGCCTCTTCACGTTGCCTGCGGTCGGGCTCCTGCTCGCGCTGACGGCCGCGCTAGATCGTTGGTGGACCGGCCGCGGCGCGCGGCCGCTGGTTGCGCTCGTTGGTGTCGCCGCCGTGGCCGCGCTCGGCGCGCGCAGCTTCGCGCGAGCGGGCGACTGGCGCGACGGGCTCACGCTCTACGAGGCCGCCGCGCGCGTCGCGCCCGACAGCGCCCGTGTGCAGTGCACGCTCGCCCACATCCTGCGCGAACGCGGTCGCGTCGCCGAGGCGCGCCCGCATGCCGAGCGCGCGGTCGCGATCCTTCCCGACTACGGCAAGGCGCACAGCGAGCTCTCGGCGTGCCTGGCCGGGAGCGGCGCGATCGCGCAGGGTCTCGTGCATCTCTTCCTGGCGTCGCGCGCGCCGGGCGCCACGGCGACGGAACAGCTCTCCTATGAGACTGCGCGGCGGCGCTATCTCGCGGACACGTCCGCCAACGAGCGCCTGCTCGCCGAGCTGCGCCGCTACGGCGCCGAGCTGTGCGCTCGCCATCCCGACCTCGAGCTCTACGCGCAGCTCCGCGACGAGCTCACTCGCCTCGCGCATTGACCGCGCACGGAGGCGCACCGAGCTCCCTACCGCGAGCCGATCTCCGCGAACCGCAGATTCAGCACCGGATAGTCGCGCCACGCGCCGTAGTCGAAGTGCCACCACTCGTTCTCGTAGACGGTGAAGCCTTGCGCCTCCATGACGCGGCGCAGGCGGTCGCGCAGCCACCGCTCCTCGCTCGTGCCGCCGGGGTACCAAGGGTTGGCGCGATCGGAGAACTCGTCGTAGCCGCTCGGCATGCGCAGCGGCGCGCCGGTCGCGAGATCACACAGCGTGAGGTCGACCGCGCAGCCGCGGTTGTGGCGCGAGCCTTTCGACGGATCGGCGACCATGTCGTGGTGCTCGGCCGGCGTCGCCTCCCAGAACATCTTGGTCACCGCCCACGGCCGGTAGCCGTCGTGAATCAGCAAGCCGAACCCTTCGGCCGCGAGCACCTGCTGCGCGCGCGCGACCGCCTCGGCCGCCGGCCGTTGCATGAAGGCGCGCGGCTCGTCGTAGAGCTGGGTGGCGAGGAAGTTGTTCTCGCTCGCATAGCGAATGTCGAGCTGGAGCGTCGGCGCGAGCTTCACCAGCTCGACCAGGTCGGGCGTGCGCGAGGTCGGCGTCGTGGGCTGCGGCGGCGGAGTCGCGGCGAGCGCCTCTCGGCGGATTTCGTCGAGCGGCCGCGTCGGCGTGATCGTGAAGGTCGTTCCCTCGGGTGTGCCGACGATGCGCCGCGGAAAGCGAACGCCCGCCATCAACGCCGCGGTCACGGTGCCGGCGGCGTCGCGTTCGAAGACGACCTGCTCGTCCTGGTAGAGGCCGAAGGCTGGAAAGGCGAAGGCATCGCCGCCGCGTGCCGTCAGCGCGTAGTCGAAGAACCACTCGACGAGGACGTGGAGCGCGCCCTCTTTCTCGAAGACGAAGAGGAGGTCGTGGTCGAAGCCGTACTCGCCGAGAAGCTCGCGCCACGCTTCCGGGGGCGGCGGCGGGCGCGGGAGGGCGGCGGGCTCGAAGGGGGCTCCGTCCTCCACGAAGCGGCGCGCGCCGCGGCCCGCCGCGAACACGAGCGTCGGGCCTTGGCGCAGCCGATCGTCGACGACGAGCTCGAGCGAGCCGTCCGCGGCGGCGCCGGCACTCGCTTGAGCGCGCGGCGGCGCGAGACGCAACCGGCCACGGATGGAGCCTTCGGCGTACCAGAGCTCGTCGCGCTGGTCGAGCAGCTCGACGACTCGCTTGGCGTCCGGGTTGCCGATCGTCGTCGCATAGCGGCCGGCAAGCTCGCG
>CAYRQC010000390.1:0-3056 GCA_964426265.1 uncultured Phycisphaerales bacterium
GGGAGGTGACGGCAGAGTTACGTCGCGGTCGGGCTCATGGCAAAGGACCGGGCAGAGCCGGATCGGGCAGCTCGAGCCGCGCCAGCAGCGAGCCGCCATCGATGGACAGCTCGAGCGGCGCCGACAGCAACAGGGCCGCACGGCGCGCGAGGCTGAGGCCGATACCGGCACGGCGAGCAACATCCTGGGTGGTCGTCGGCACCAGATCGCGCTGGTCGAGCCCCGACGCGGCGTTCTCGATCGCGCAATGCACACTGCCGTCGGATCGTTCCGCGCGACAGGCAACGGTCGTCGCTCGATCCGCGTGCCGGGCCGCGTTCGACAGCAAGTTGCCGAGCACGATCCCCAACAGCTCGCGATCGCAGACCACGCTGACGTCGGCGGCAACCTCGTTCGAGAAGCCGATCTCGCGCGGCGCTGCGTCGGCGGCGCTCGCTCTCCAGATCGCGTCGATCGTCAGCCGCAGCGGAACCGTCTGCGGGTCGAGCTCGGCATGGCCGTCCTCGACCCGCGCGAGCTTCAGCAAGGCCGAGACGAACGTGCCCATCCGCAGTGAGACCTCGGCGGAGACCTCGACCGCGGCGCGCGCGAGCCCCGGGTCGTCGGGCCAGCGCTTCGCGATCTCGGCCGCGGCGCGCAGCTCGGCGATCGGAGTGCGCAGCTCGTGCGCGAGACTCGAGTTCATGCGTCGTTCACGCTCGAACGAGGATTCGAGACGTTCGAGCAGATCGTCGACTCGACCGGCGATCGGAGCCAGCTCGCGCGGCAGTCCAGGCTCGCTGATGCGCGCATTCAACCGGGAGGCGTCGATCGCTGCCACCTTCGCCGCGATCCTTGCGAGGGGTGCGAGCGAACGACGACACGCGACCCACGTCAGCGCAACGGCGATCAACGTGGCAAAGAGGCCGGGCACGAGCACGGTCCGATCGAGGATGCGGAGCGTCTGGTCGAGCTCCTCCCGGCCTTGCGCGACGACGACCACGGCGCGCGCGCCGGTGGCGCCGTCGCCGCCCGCTTCGGCATCGACTGGAACCTCGATGCCTGCGGCTCGGCCGTGGCGTCCGTCGGGAAGCGGCAGGTCGAACACGCTCGGCTCCTCGAGGGAGCCGAATCGGAACGGGAGATCGTCGCCCTTCAACGCGACGGAACGCTCGATCACGGCTCCTCTCGAATCCCATACCTCAAAGTAGATCGGTTCCGTGCTCTGCTCGAGCTCGGTCATCTCTATTGCGTCGGCGGCATCGAACTCGAGCTGACCGCCACGCACCTTCAGGAGTGCTCCGATCGCTCCTGCGTCCTCCAGCAGCTCGTTGTCGAAACCGCCGGTGAGGCGCACCGTGGCGATCGAATCGACCGCCGCCCCCGTTCCGAGGAGCGTCACGAGCACGACGACCGAGAGCCAACTCGTGAGGTGAGCCTGGATCGACCTCATGCACGCGGCTCGTCGAGCACGTACCCGAGACCGCGGCGGGTGTCGATGAGATCGGGAAGATCGGTCCGGCCAGGAATCGCGAGCTGGCGGCGCAGCGCCGACAACGCCGACGACACGACGTTGCTGTTCGGCAGGCGTCCCTCGTCATAGAGGTGGTCCTCGATCTCGATGCGGGTGACGACCTTTCCGCGACGCTCCGCGAGGTAGAGCAGCAGCGCGTACTCCCGGCGCTGGAGCTGGATCGCATGGCCGGCACGCGCCACCGTGCGAGCGGCCGTGTCGATCACGAGATCGCCGATCGTGACCACCGGCGACGGGGCACCGTGCGATCGGCGCGCGAGTGCCTCAATCCGCGCGACGAGCTCATCGAAGGCGAACGGTTTCACGAGGTAGTCGTCGGCGCCCTGCCGGATGCCCGCCACGCGATCCTCCAGCGCGTCGCGCGCGGTGAGGACGAGGATCGGCACCGGATTGCCGAGCGCGCGGATCGATCGCAGCACTTGCATCCCGTCGAGGCCCGGAAGCATGAGGTCGAGGATGACGACGTCGTAAGGATTCAAGCGGGCGTACGAGAGCCCGACCTTGCCGTCGGAGACGACATCGACGGCGTGGCCGAGCTTGCGCAGACCGGCGCGCAAGGAGGTGCACAGCGACACCGAGTCCTCGATGACGAGCAGACGCATGGAGTCGCCTTGATCCTCCGGAGCCCTCACGAGCAGGCGATTGGAATCTAGCCGTCGCGGCGACCGAGCGGCTGACGAGCTTGGTGTCGGTCACACTGGCGTCACACATGGAGGAGCGTGCCTGCAGCGAGTCGCTTCGCTCAATCATCATCCCGCCCGCCGACCTTCGGCAGATGACAGGTGTCGCCCCACGTTTCCAACATCCACCTGCCGGTCTCCAGGGTGAAGATGTTCCAACTGCCGTTGACGCCTGCGAAACGACGCGGCACGTCGAGCGGCAGGCCCAGCACATGGCGGAGCAGGGCGCTCAACACGCCGCCGTGCGTGACCACGGCAATGGCCACGCCGGAATGCAACACAGCCAACTCCGCCAGTGCGGCGACAACACGCACCGTCATCGCGCGAGTGCTCTCACCATCCGGCGGCGCATCATCCGGGTCGCGGGAACGCAGCCGGCGGTAGTCCTCCGGCCAGCGCGCCTTCACGTCCTGGCGGAGGTGTCCTTGAAACAAGCCGAGGTTTCGCTCGCGCAAGCCGGCGTGAGTGACGATGACGTGACGCGTCCTGGCGGCAATCACTTCCGCGGTCTGGCGGGCGCGCCCGGAGTCGCTGCTGTAGAGCGCGGAGAACGTCTCTCCGGCCAATCGTTCGGCGAGCGCGCGGGCCTGGTTCATCCCGACGGCCGTGAGCGGACTGTCGAGATGGCCCTGATAGCGACGTTCGGTATTCCAGACCGTTTCGCCGTGGCGAAGCAGTATGAGTCGGGTGCGAGCCATGACGGAGAGTAATCAAACGCAGGACGGTGGCGGAAGCGAGCCCCGGTTGGTCGTGATTTCAGGGGACGCGGACACCAGTCGGTGCGTCCGCAGATGCTCGAGCTCCTGGCACGGGATCTCCCGTGACTGCCGCGACGCAAACCGCTCGGTCATCCTCTCATCGCC
>CAYRQC010000391.1:0-5041 GCA_964426265.1 uncultured Phycisphaerales bacterium
CCAATCGGACATCCCCGATCTTGTCTTCCGGCGCCTTGCCTTCGATCGTGAACAGCTCGCCGTAGGACGGCTCCGCACTGGTCGATCCGTCAAACACCACGATTCGACCGGTCTTCTGTCCCGCGGCCCCGTCGGCATAACGAGCGGCGATGGCGATGTCGGAGAAGCCGTCGCCGTTCATGTCGCCACCGGCAATCGAGATCCCGAACAGCTCGCCGATTCCACCGGTTGGCGTCGCGATTCCCAGGCGCCGCACCTTGCCAGCGGCGTCGAGCCTCCCGGAAAAGAGCTTCACGTAGCCGCCGATGGCGCTCGCCGTGTAGTCGTGATGTCCCGCCGGTGCGCCCACGGCGAGATCGACGGTCCCGTCATGGTCGACGTCGCCGACGAGCTGCACGTCATGGCCGAGCGACTCGTCGGTCTGCTGTCCCACATTCTGCGCCGGCTCGTGGGGATCCCGGTAGAAGGGGAAGTTGGATCCGAGACCGGCGCCACCACCATGCTTGATCCAGATCTTCCCGACATCGGTCGCGCCGTCGTTGTCGAAGAAGTAGGCGCCGATCGCGAAGTCCGCGTAGCCGTCATGGTCGAGGTCACCGAAAGCGGACACGGCCACGCCGTCGACATCTTCAGTCCCGAGGTCGAAGTGGTACTTCAGCGGGTGGGTGCCAGCTCCGGAGTAGAGGAACGCCTCGTCGTACCCACCACCGCCGGCCACCAGCAGATCCGGTGTCCCGTCGCCATCCACGTCCCCGGCATCGGCCATGCTCGTCCCGAAGTTGCCGTCCGTCGCCGCGTGGCCGTCGATCGACGGGGCATCGATCTGGAAGAACTGGGGAACCGCGTCCTGGAGCGTCGCGCCCCAATAGACCCGCACGAATTGCCGCGCGAACGCCTTGTCGTAGAGGCTTGGCGCCGAGATCGCGACCTCGCGGAATCCGTCGTGGTCGAGATCGCCGATCGCCGTCACCGCCTCTCCGAAGTTGTCGTTGGGCGCTTCTCCATAGAGCGCATTGAGAAGGGAGCCGTCGATGCCGCGATAGAAGTAGACGGCACCCGCATTCGACCGGCCGTCGTGGTCCTGGCGATTCGCCCCCACCGCGAAATCGTCGACGCCATCGCGATCGAGATCGCCGACATATTCCACCTGCCCGAAGTAGCTTCGAGCCTGGACGCCATCGATTTGATAGAGCTTGACTGCCTCCCGCGCGTCTTGCGCCAGCAGGTCGCTCCACGGCATGACGAGCGCCGCGCTCACGGCAAAATCAACGGGTGTGAAACGGGCACCCGACTTGGTCATCGCGCGGCTCCGGGACTGCGGCGTCAGTGGCCCATGATTGTCGCGCAGATTCTGGAAGCTGCAACCCGCCGGCTGCGTGCGCCGTCATTTGCCCTCGCACGCGGGCCGCGAAGAAGATTCGCATCTGCCCAGGCTCAGGCGGTCAGTCCCCCATCTCATAGGCGGCCTCGCTGTGCAGGACCGTGTCGAGGCCCTGGTGCTCAGTCTCCGTCGAGACCCGGACCGGTGTGATGCGGTCGATCACCTTCAGCATCACGAAGGTGACGACGAACGAATAGACGGCGGTGATCGCGACGGCGATGCACTGCACGCCAAGCTGGTGCCCGTTGCCCTCGAGGAGACCACTCACCCCGTTGACACCGGCGGATGCGAAGACGCCGGTGAGCACGACGCCGAGGATCCCGCCGACGCCATGGACGCCCCACACGTCGAGGGCGTCGTCCCAGCCCCGCTTCGTGCGGAACTGCACCGCGTAGTAGCAGACCACCGCCGAGAGCAGGCCGATCACCGCCGCCGCCCACGGGCGCACGTAGCCCGCCGCGGGTGTCACCGTCGCGAGGCCGGCCACCGCGCCAGTCAGTGCACCGGTCATGGTCGGCTTGTTCTCGCGGATCCACGCGATGGCAAGCCAGGCGATCATCGCAACCGCGCCCGCCACATGCGTGTTGACGAGTGCCGTGGCGGCGACGCCGTTGGCCGCGAGCGCGCTGCCGCCGTTGAATCCAAACCAGCCGAACCACAGGAGGCCGGCCCCGAGAGCGACGAACGGGACGTTGTGCGGCGCCGTACTTTCACCGACCTTCAGCGTCCGCTTGCCGAGGAAGAGCACCGTCGCAAGCGCCGCCATTCCGGCACTCAAGTGGACGACGATCCCGCCGGCAAAATCGACGACTCCCATCTTCGCCAGGAAACCGCCGCCCCAGACCCAATGGGTGAACGGGATGTAGACCAGCACGCTCCACCCGATGAGCAGCAGCAGGTACGCCTTGAAGGTCACGCGATCGGCGAACGCGCCGGTGATCAACGGCGGCGTGATGATCGCGAACATCACCTGGTAGCCGAAAAAGACCAGGAATGGGATGGTCGGGCCGTAGCTCGCGTGCGGAGCGCCGCCCACTCCTTTCAACCCGAAAAAGTCGAGGTTGCCGAGCAACCCGCCTCCCACATCCGGACCAAACGCCAGGCTGAAGCCACCGAAGAGCCAGATCGCAGTGACCACGCCCATCGCGATGAAGCTCTGCATCATGATCGCGAGCACGTTCTTGCGGCGCACCAACCCGCCGTAGAAGAAAGCGAGGCCGGGCGTCATCACGCTGACGAGCGCGGCACTGACCAACACGAACGCGGTGTCGCCGGCATTGATCGCATCCATGCGTCGCTCCGTTCCCCGAGATCGAGCGCGGCCGTTCGTCGGCCGCCGCCAGCTATGCTCTCGGCTCTCTTGCGAATCACGCAAGCCTACCCGATCGGTGCAGCGACCCGCTGATCCATGAAGTTCAAGGACTACTACGAGATCCTCGGCGTACCGCGCGACGCGACCCAGGCCGACCTCAAGCGTGCCTACCGGAAGCTGGCGCGCAAGTACCACCCCGACGTGAGCAAGGAGCCGGACGCCGAGACGCGCTTCAAGGAGATGGGTGAAGCGTATGAAGTCTTGAAAGACGCGACGAAACGGGCCGCCTACGACCAGATGGGCCGCGACTGGAAGAGCGGACAGGAGTTCACACCACCCGCGGGTTGGAACGGCGGTTTCGAGTCCGACGGACGCGACTCGGCGCACGGCGACGGTGGGTCGGGCGGCTTCGATCCACTTGACGGCACCGACTACGGCGAGTTCTTCGAGACGCTCTTCGGTCGTCGCGGAGCCGGACCACAGACGCAGCGCCGGGCGAGGCGAGTGCAGGGCCAGGACCACCACGCCAAGGTGGTGATCGACCTGGACGACACCTACCACGGCGCCCAACGCACGTTGTCGCTGCGCATACCTGTGCTCGATGCACAGGGCCACGTGGTCCTACAGGAGCGCACGCTCGACGTCACCATCCCGAAGGGCGTCCAGGCGGGGCAGCACTTGCGCCTCGCTGGTCAGGGCGGGCCGGGCATGGGTCGCACGGCGGCCGGAGACCTCTACCTGGAAATCGACTTTCGCCCCCACCCACACTTTCGGGTCGACGGACGCGATGTCTATCTCGACCTGCCGGTGACGCCATGGGAAGCGGCGCTCGGCGCCTCGATCACGGCACCCACACCCGAAGGTCCGGTGCAGCTCACCATTCCATCCGGGTCCACGGTAGGCCGGACCTTGCGATTGCGTGGCCGGGGCATCCCCGGCACACCGCGCGGGGAGCTCTACATGGTGTTGACCATCAGCCTGCCCGCGGCGGACAGCGAAGCTGCGAAGGAGGCCTATCGAGCATTCGCCAAGGCGTGTGATTTCAATCCGCGTGCCCACCTCCCGGGATGATCGCTCATGAGCGAGTCCAACAAGACGACCTACCTGCAAGGCCACGTGGTCGAGGAAGAGCTCCACCTCACGCTGGTGGAGCTGTGCCAGGCGTGTGGGGTCGCGCAAGAGCAGGTGACGGTCTGGGTCGTGGAAGGGGTGCTGGAGCCCATCGGACAACAGCCGAGCGACTGGAGATTCGCGGGACCATCGCTGCGCCGAGCGCGGCTGGCGGCCCGCCTCACCCGCGACCTCGAGCTCAACGCTGCCGGCGTGACCCTGGTGCTCGACCTGCTCGAGGAGATCGCGGCGCTGCGGGGGCGGCTCCACCGCCGCGCGCGCTGATCACGACCCGGGGCGCCACGCCAGGAGCCCCGCACCATAGCGACCGACGGCGTCGGGAAAGCCATAGCGCGCGACGTAGTCGGCATCGATGAAGACGGCGAAGCTCGTCACGTGCAGCACGCCGCGCGACGAGTAGGTGGCGAGATCGGCGGCGAACACTTCGTCACTCCAGCGCACCGGTTGCGCCGGCTTGCGCCAGTTCGAGTACATCGAGTCGTCGAGCCAGTACTCGAGCGCTTGCGCCGTCTCCGGTGGGAAGAGCGCGAGGTTGTCATCGAGCGCCGCGAGCACCTCGGCGTTTTCGGCGGCGCCGAGCGCGGTCAGCGGCCGCCGGAACCGCATCTCGAGTGGTGCGAACTCGAGGAAGACCCCGGGTTCCGGTCGCACGGAGCGCGGAGGTGACAGCGTGTTGGCATAGGCGAGGTGAGCAAGCGCGGCGTCGCCATCGATCCGCCGCAACGCACGAACCAGGTGGTTCTCGACCACGAGCGCCTGGTCACTGTCGGAGAGCGGCTTGCAAGTGGGACAGCGACACCACGGCTCGCCATCGTCGCCCCACAGGAAGTAGCGGTGCGTCGTCGTTCGGAGGAGCGCCGCGAGCTTGACGGCGTTCTCGGCGGCGAGGTCGAGCGCGCGTGCCGAGCTCACGCAGAGGTTCGCCTGGGCCACGCGCTCGCCCTGCTCGTCCATGCGAAAGAGCGTCGGGTCCCGTGCGAAGAGCTCGCGCGGCAGGAGCTCTCCCATCGCGTGCAGCTCGTACTCGACCGCGATCTGCTGTCGTCGGCACGCGGCGAGGAAGCGTGCACCGGCGTCCGACTGGATGAACTCGACCACGCGCGCCGGCGAAACACCGTGATGGAGTGCGATCCGATCGAGCCCGGCGGCACGCGCGCGCTCCGGCCAATCGGCGAGCGTGAGATCGTCGGGCACCAGGACCACGCCGCGCGTACGAA
>CAYRQC010000392.1:0-2576 GCA_964426265.1 uncultured Phycisphaerales bacterium
TTGGGTCGCGATCGAGGACTTCGACAGCGATGCGGATATCGATCTGGTGATCGGCGGCGGAGGGGGCTCGACGACGATCTACAGCAACCTGCGCAAAGGGCGGTTCGCGGCCATTGCAGCTGCGAAAACCGGGCTGCCTGCGGAGCTGGCGCGCGAGCCACTCTTCGCAGACTTCGACCACGACGGCGATCCCGACGCGCTCGTCCCTACGGCGCCGCCGCAGCTCTGGATGAACCGCGGGGATGGCACGTTCGAGGCCGACGTCGCGTTGCCCGACCTCGCTCCGCTTTGGAACGGCGCGCCGCGCCTCGCCGACGTCGACCTGAACGGCGAGCTCGACTTCGTCGGACAGAACGGTGCCGGCGAAGTGGTCGTGCGCTTCGGTGCGCTCACCGTCGCGGCGGCGCCGACGCTCGCCACCGGCGCGCTCAACGCCAACGGCTTCGTGCCGTGGTTCACCGATCTCGATGCCGATGGTGACCTCGACCTCGTGACCCACCACGCGACCGGGATCGACGTGCGTTGCTCGGCGGTCGCGGGAGCGCACTCGCTGTCGCTCGAGCTGCGTGGCAAGAAGGACAACCGTGGGGCGATCGGCACGATCGTCGAGGTGCGCGCGCGCGAGCGCTACAGCCGCGAGCTCATGCTCGGCGGGGAGTTCCTCTACGGGCTCGGCGACCGGACCGGTGTCGACCTGGTGCGCATCACCTGGCCGAACGGCGTGAGTCAGAGCTTGATCGATCCCAAGACGCCGGTCGACGCCGCGACGGCGCGCTCCTGTGGCGAG
Organism: uncultured Phycisphaerales bacterium; assembly: GCA_964426265.1. Taxonomy (GTDB): domain Bacteria; phylum Planctomycetota; class B15-G4; order B15-G4; family SIAN01; genus SIAN01. The sequence continues at coordinate 788 of CAYRQC010000392.1, forward strand.
GGGCACGCGGGCGCTGCCGCGGTGGCGATGAAGGTCCTCCAGAAGGAGGGGCTCGCCGGTAGCTGTCCTTTCCTCTACACGTGGAACGGCAAGCAGTACGAGTTCATCAGTGACGTGCTCGGCATCACGCCGCTCGGGTTGCCGATGACGGAGGCGATGTACGTGCCGCCCGACCATGACGAGCTCGTGCGCGTCACCGGCGAGCAGCTCCAGCCGATCGACGGCGAGTACCGCCTGCAGGTGACCGAGGAGCTGCGCGAGGTGACCTACCTCGATCGCACGGAGCTCTGGGTCATCGACCATCCCGCCGACATCGAGGTGCATCCGGAAGAGCGCTTCTGCTTTCCGCCCTTCCCGCCGCAGCACATCCACACGGTGAAAGGGGCGCTGCCGCTGGTGAAGGCAGTCGACCAAGCCGGCCGCGACTGGACCGCGGCGCTCGCGGCGATCGACCAGCGCCACGCGGTCCCGTTCAAGCGACGCGACTCGCGCTATCACGGGCTCGCCACCAACCACTGGCTCGACCTCACGCTGCCCGACGCGGTGCGGACGGCGAAGAAGGTCCGCCTCCTGATGACCGGTTGGCTCCTCTGGTCGGATGCCAGTGTGAACGTGCTGGCCGATCGCAATGGCTCGTTCAGCTTCATTCCGCCGCTGCTCTCGGTTCCCGACGGCAACGGAGGTTGGCGCGAGTGCGGGCCGCCGGTCGGCTTCCCGGCCGGCAAGACGAAGACCATGGTGCTCGACGTGACGTCGATGCTGAATCGCGCCGATCCGCGGCTGCGGATCATGAGCTCGATCTGTCTCTATTGGGACGCGATCCGCGTGGCGGTCGACGACGACGACGCGCCGATCACCGTCACCCGGCTCGAGCCCAAGCGCGCCGATCTGTGGTATCGCGGCTTCTCGGCACCGGTCGCGTGCAGCGACGACGACCAGCCGGAGCGGTTCGACTGGAACAGCAAGGAGAAGCTCGCGCGCTGGAACCAGCACGCGGGGATGTTGACGCGCTATGGCTCCGTGGTCCCGCTGCTCGGTGACATCGACGACCGATTCGTGCTGTTCTCTTCCGGTGACGCGATCGACCTGCGTTTCGATGCGACGGTGATCGCGCCGGTGAAACCGGGAATGGCGCGCACCTACCTCGTTTTCATCGACGGCTGGGCAAAGGACGCCGACCCGAACACCCAGTACAGCCAAAGTGTCGAGCCGCTCCCCTTCCACGCGATGAGCGGCTACCCCTACGGTGTGACCGAGCACTATCCGGACGACGACGCACACCTCGACTACCAGCTCGAGTGGAACACGCGCGCCGGGCGGCGGTTGATCCCGACCATGGCGGTGAGGTACGCCTCCCCGGATCGGCCCTGATCAGTATCGTGACGAAAGCCACGCTCGCCGCGCGTCGACCTCGCGTCCGTTCTGGTTGAGGGTGAACGATGAAGTCTCGGAAGTCGCGTCTTCGGTCGTGTTGGATCGCGTTGTCAGCGTGGCTCGCCGTCGGCGGAGTGGTGTCCACCAACGCGAACGCCCAGGTGCGCCTGTGGGAAGCCGTGGGCGACGACGACCTCGACGGGCTCGGCCACGACGTCACGCCGGTCGGGGACTTCAACGGGGACGGCATCGAGGAGATCGCCGCGGGCGCGCCGAACGACGAGCAGAACGGGCCCTTCAGCGGGACGATTCGCGTGCTCGACGGCGTCACCGGTTCCAAGCTCTTCGACATCGTCGGCGCGCTCTTCGACCAGCTCACGATGGCCGGACGTATTGGCGACGTGAATGGCGACGG
>CAYRQC010000393.1:0-7012 GCA_964426265.1 uncultured Phycisphaerales bacterium
GCGTGAGCACCGGATCCCACGGATCGGGCAGGTCGTCGACGAAGACGGTGGTATCGCCGTAGTCAACCGCCGACGCCGTGGCGCTGAAGCGCGCGTCCGGGACGCAGCCGAGCGCGAATCGGCCGTCGGCGCCCGCGTGCGTCCGCTGCCACGAAATCGTGCAGGAGCAGAGATACTCCGGCTGGTCGGCAAGGTTGCGCGCGACCCGTTTCACCCACGACTGGCCCTCGATCCAGACCGGTCCGATCGTCAACGACGCGTTCGGAACGGAGTGCCCCTCGCTGTCCTTGGCCGTCCCGCGCACGCGCCGCGCGGCCGAAAGGACGACGCGCAACTGCTGGTTCTGCGCGGAATCGGCGGAGAGCTCGAACCACTCGCCGAGGCCGAAGCCCTCCTTCACGAACCAGAGGGCGACGAGATCCTCGACTGCGGTGGCGACGGTGAAGCAGCCGAGGGCGTCGGTCTTCGCGAGCGTGTCGCGCGCGACCTGCTCGTAGTCAAACGACTGCTGCGAGTGGATCTCGTCCGGTGAGGAGCCGCGGCTGATTCGGCTCGCCACGACGGCGACCTCCGCGAGTGGAGCTCCGGAGCGATCGACGACGATGCCCGCGGCGAACGACTGCGTGGAGGGCTCGGCGACAACCGAGGTGCGCTCTGCAACGGCAGTTGGCATGGAAGCGGCATCGGTGGCGCTGCTCCTCGTGGCATCGTCCGCGCCATCGGACGCCGTGGCGACCGCGGGTAGCGGCGAGAGCGATGCATCGCCCGTCCCGCGCTTCCACGGCTCGAACACCGCGAGGCTCGCGCTGCCCACCAGCAGTGCCACCACGGCGAGCGGCACCAGCTTGCTCTTCGTCGTCACGATCGGACCTCCCAACAGTGGAACCAGCGCTGCGAGCCATTCGTCGCGCCGACCGCGATGGGTGACGTCGAGCCGCTCGCGCAGCTGGTCGAGCCCGCGTTGCAGCCGGCTCTTCACCGTGGCGAGCGGCACCCCCGACTCCTCCGCGATCTGCATCGGTGTGCGATCGTGGAAATAGCGGCGGAAGAGCGTGCTCTGGTAGGGCTCGTCGAGCGACTCGAACGCGCGGGCGACGCGGCGCTGGATCTCCATCTGCGCCGCCAGCTCGTCGGTGGCCGGCTCCGACTCGGGGCGCGCGACCGACTCCTCGCGCCGCGCGCGGCGTTGATCGGCGACACGCTCGCGGCTCGAGAGCCGTGTGGCGACGCGACGCAGCCAGCCGCGGAAGCGCTCCCCCGTCTCGGGCCGCTGCTCCCACGCTGCGGCGAGCGTCCGCGCCGACAGCTCCGCGGCCGCATCCGCCCCGTGCACGAGCCCGCCCGCGAGTCGACGCACGAACGCGACGTGCTGCTCGAGGACGACCGGATCAAAGGGCGGCGGCGAGGTGGCCATGCACCCTCAGGATGCACACGACAAGGCGGGAGGATGCAAGAGAAAGGGGCCGAGAAATGACGCTCGACGCGGCACCGTGAGAACTCGATCATCGCGCGCGCGCCAGCTCCGACGCTCCCATGGCTTTGCAATGGCTCTCCAAGGGGAACTTGAATGACGCACAAGAACATCTGGTACGGCTGGGTTCCGGATCTCCCGGATCATCGCGACCACGCCTATTCCGCTCCCGCGAGGGCGGGCAAGCCGCTGCCGGCCAAGGTCGACCTGCGGCCGAAGTGTCCGCCCGTCATCGACCAAGACGTGCTCGGGAGCTGCACCGCCAATGCGATCGGCAACGCGCATCTCTTCAATCAACTGAAGCAGAAGCTAGCGGCCTCATTTCTCCCGTCGCGCCTCTTCATCTACTACAACGAGCGTGCGATGGAGGGCACCATCCAGAGCGACGCCGGCGCGATGATCCGCGACGGCATCAAGACCATCGCGAAGCAGGGCGCCTGCCCCGAGAGACTGTGGCCGTACAAGATCGCCCGGTTCACCAAGAAGCCGAGTGCTGGTTGCTACAAGGAGGCGCTCCGCCACCAGGCGATCTCCTACAGCCGTCTCCAGCCAACCCTCACGCAGCTCCGCGGCTGTCTCGCCTCCGGCTACCCCTTCGTCTTCGGCTTCACGGTCTACGAGAGCTTCGAATCGGACGCCGTCGCCAAGTCGGGCAAGGTCGCGATGCCCCGCCCCAAGGAGACCACGCTCGGCGGCCACGCCGTGCTCGCCGTCGGCTACGACCACGGGATGAAGCGCTTCACCGTGATGAACTCGTGGGGCAAGAGCTGGGGCATGAAGGGCTACTTCACCATGCCCTACGACTACCTCACCGACCGCAACCTCTCCGACGACTTCTGGACGATTCGCGTGGTGGAGGCGTGATGACCGTCATGCACGCCATGCGCCGCTCCGGGGTCACACGTCGCAGATCTCGATCGCCTCCCGCAGGGACGTCATCGGGTCACGCGTCGGGCAGAACTCCTGGGCGACGAAGCCCTTGTAGCCGGTCTCGGCAATGGCATTGCAGATCGCGCGGTAGTTCAGCTCCTGGCCGCCGTCGATCTCGTTACGGCCGGGGACGCCGCCGGTGTGGAAGTGGCCGATCAGGTCCTTGTGGTCGCGGATGGTCCGGATGATGTCGCCTTCCATGATCTGGGCGTGATAGATGTCGTAGAGGATCTTCACGCGCTCGGAGCCGACGCGCTTCACGACCTCGACGCCGTAGCGCATGTTGTCGAAGGCATAGTCGCCGTGGTCAACTTTGCTGTTCAGGTACTCGAACACGACCGTCACACGCTCCCTCTCGGCGAGCGACGCGATCCGCTTGAGCCCGGCGACACACTGGTCGATGCCCTCGTCGTCGGTCTGGCCGCCGCGATTGCCGGAGAAGACGATCATGTTCGGGAGTTGGAGCGCGCCCATCTTGGGCAGCAGCTCCTCGGAGCGCCGCACCAGTGCCTCATGGTGCTCCTTGCGGTTCCACCCCTTGTCGATCGAACCCGGGCCGTTCGCGACGGCACAGGTGAGACCGAACTTCTGCACCGTCTCCCAGTCGGGTTCGCTGAGGATCTCGATCGAGGAGATGCCGAGCGCCACTGCGTTCCTGCACAGCTCCTCGAGCCCCATGCCGCCGTAGCACCAACGGCAGATCGAATGCTTGATGCGGCCGTTTCGCTTCGCCGGCGTGGCTTGCGCGTTCGGCGCCGCCTGCGCCGCGGCGGCCCTTGTCAACGCCGGGAGCGAGGGTCCAAGTGCCAGCGAGAGGCCGGAGACGCGAAGGAAGTTGCGGCGGTCCATGGTGGCTCCGTGGGTGGTGATCGAGCGGCGAGGCATGGTAGCTCGCGCGGTGCGCACTCGATGGATCAGTGGCCTTTGGGGGAATCACCCGGCCGCTGGTCGAGCTGGCGCTGCAACGCGGTCAGGCGCTCGTCCGCGGCGATGACGGCGGCATGGATCTGTTGGTAGCGCGCCATCGCCGCCTGTCCCGCGGCCTTCTCACCGAGTCGCAGCAGCACCCGCGCGAGGTTGAACCACGCCCCTTCGTGGCCAGGATCGAGCTCGGTCACGCGCTCGAGCAGCGGCCGCGCCGCCGTGTGCTGGTTGCGCCGGATATGGAACGTCGCGAATTGATACAGACCTCCGAGGTCATCGGGTGCCGCCGCCTGCGCCTGCTCGAATGCGGCGAGCGCGCCGGCCTCGTCGCCACGCGAGTCGAGGATCTGCGCGCGCAGCACCGCCGCCTTCCCTCGGTCCTTGCTCTCCAGCACGAGTGGCGCGAGCCGGTCGAGCACGACGAGCGCATCGTCGTAGCGGACGGCGCTGTGATAGACGCTCGCCAAGTTGAGCTCGAAGTCGACGAGATCGAGCGGCTGCTTGCCGGCCGCCAGCGCGCCGTTCCACGCCTTCGCCTCGTCGATCGCCCTCTTCGCACGCACTTCGGCCTCGTCGAACCGCTGCAAGCCGGAGAGCACCTTCGCCAGGTACTCGTGGACGATCGGGTGCGGTCCCGGCGGCAGCAGTTGCTCCGCGGCGCTCAGATGTTCGAGACCCGCCTCGAACTCGAAGAGTGCCGCGTGTGTCTTGCCGAGCAGCAGCGCGACGTTGCCATCCTTGGGGCTACGCGCGCGCGCAACCTGCAGGAACACCTCCGCCACGGCGAAGCGTGAGTCGCGCATGAGCGACGTCCCGATCTGGAGCGCGACCGCGCCCGGATCGATCGCGTGCTCGATCGCACCCTGCAGGAACGCGACGTTCTGGTCGATCTCCTTGCCTTGCTTCAGGTCGCGCAGCGCCTGCTCGACGTGTGCCGTGTCGACGACGCCGGCACCTTGCTGGAACAGGATGATTGCGACCACGAGCCGCCTCATCGGAGCGCCTCCATGGTCGGCGCTCCGCCGAGGTGCGTGATCTTCACGAGCTGGTCGCACTTCACTCCGCGCACCTTCGTCTCCGTGCCGTCGGGCCAGCGCACCGTCAGCTCGTCGACCGCGGTCGTCGTGCCGAGCCCGAAGTGGATACGCGGATCGCAGGAAGAGGCGAACGAGCCCCCGCGATTCATGCGCCGCAGCATGGTGCGCGCTCCCACCTTCGCGGTGACGACGGCGTGATCCACCGGCCGGTGGTCGCTGCCGGGCACCAGCTCGACCAGCAACCGATGCACTCCCGGCTGCGGCGTCGCGCGCAGGATCGACAGCGGACCGTTGCGCTCCGCCACGACGAGATCGATCCAGCCGTCGCCGTTGAGGTCGCCGGCGGCCACGCCGCGGCTCGATTTCACCAGTGCGAGCCCCGGGCCCGCTTCATCGGAGACGAGCTGGAAACGACCGTTCTCCTGCAACAGGAGGTGGTTCTGCTGTTCGTATTCGAGCGCCTTCGCGCCGTCGGCCTTGGGATAGACGTGGCCGTTCGCGACGAAGTAGTCGAGGTCGCCGTCGCAGTCGGCGTCGAAGAACCGGGTGCCCCAGCCAAGCGTCCACCACGAGGTCTCGGCGAGGCCGAGCACCTTGGTCACGTCGTCGAAGAAGCCGCCTCCGGTGTTGTGATAGAGGGTGTTGTAGTCGCTCGAGAAATTGGTGACGACGAAATCCTCGAGCCCGTCGCCGTCGTAGTCGGCCACGTCGACGCCCATGCACGCCTGGTCCTTGCCGTCGATGTTCGCGGCGAGCCCGCTCTCGACGCCGATCTCCACGAACTTCAGCTCGCGGGCGGCACCACCGCCGCCGACGTTGCGGAACACGAAGTTCGGCAGGCTGTCGTTGCCGACGAAGAGGTCGAGCCGGCCGTCGCCATCGACATCGCAGAAGGTGACGCCGAAGCCGTAGCTCGGTCGCACGTCGCGGATGCCGGCCGCCTGTGAGACGTCGGTGAACGTGCCATCGGCGTTGTTGCGCCAGAGGAGGTCGTGGACCGCCGGCTCCCACTGGGGACCACACGGGATGGCGAGGTCGCCGAAGTGGCACGGCTTGCCGCCGTTGGGCGGATGCGCGGGATCGAAGTGGAAGTAGCGCGCGACGTAGAGATCGAGGTCACCGTCGCCATCGGGATCGCCGAACGCCGCGCAGGTGCTCCAGTCGTCGTCGGTGACGCCGGCTTTCCGCGTCACGTCCTCGAAGGTGCCATCGCCGCGATTGCGCAGCAGTCGATCGGGTCCCCAATTGCAGATGAAGAGGTCGTCGAAGCCGTCGTTGTCGTAGTCGCCGACGGCGGCGCCGAAGCTGTAGGCGTTGTCACCGACGCCGGCGGCGACCGTGACATCCTCGAAGGTGTCATCACCACGGTTGCGCAGCAGGTGATCGCTCGACGGATCGGCGGGATCGAAGTAGCGCCGGCCAACTGGGACGAAGAGATCGAGGTCACCGTCGCGGTCGTAGTCGATCATCGCGACACCGTTGCCGACGATCTCGATCAGGAACTCGACCTCGTTGCGCGCGCGGCCGCCGACGATCTCGAGCTGCGGGTCGGTCACGCGCGGGGCTTCGTACCAGACGCCACGCGGCGCGCGAGTCATTGCAGTCGGTGCAGTCGCGGACACGCCGGGAACATCGTGCGGGTCGACCACCTCGTGGTGGTCACACGCCGCGAGCGAGAGCAGCGATATCGGCAGGCGCAGCATCACGAGCCAGCGTTTCGTCTCGATCACTCGCATCGTCGCGTCACGCGCCCTTCAGCTTGGCGATGCCCGCATCGCATTCGCGCCCGAGCGCGGCCTCCTTCGGCCATGCCGCCCGGATCGCCTCGAGCAGCGCCGCTCCTTGCCGGTCGCCGAGCGTCTCGAGGCTCGCGCGCAGCCGTTCGACCAGCTTGCGCCGCGCGGCGCCGGGAATCTCGTCGAACCGATCGTCGGTCGGGATCCGGTAGGGCGTCTTCGGCGTGAAGACGCGCGCGACCATCTCGCTCTGCAAGACTGGCAGTGCCGCCGCGGCATCGCCAAGCGCCGCATAGGCCTCGCACAGCACGCCGAAGCTGTCGAGGCGGATCTGGTACTCGGTGAACTCGAGCTCACCGCCTCGGATCGAGCCGTCGAAGAACGCTCCCATGTGGCGCGCCACGTGTCCGAGCGGCTCGAGTGCCTCCTTCGCCCTGGTCTTGCCGAGCGCCTCCGCCACCGCATCGACGACGCGGAACTCCTCGTCTTCCACCACGGCCGCCAGCGGCTTCACACACTCGAGCACGCCGATCTCGCCGAGCGCCCGCGCCGCGAGCACCCGCGTGTCGCCGCTCGCCTTCTTCGAATGCAACACTTTCGCGACCGCCTTCACGGTCGCCGAATTCTTGCCCTTCGCCAACTCCTTGACCGCCTCCTCGCCGCCGCCGCCGCCCTTCTGCAGCCGCGCGATCAGGTCGGTGAGCCGCGTGCTGTCCGCGTCACCGGCTCCGCCGGCGTCGTCCGCTCCCGACACCACAGCCGGATCGCCAAAGCAGCGGATCTCTTCCCGGCTCGCCTTGCGCAGAAATGACGACTGCGGCGCCGTCGAGTGTTTCTTGCCGCGATCCTTCCAGCGACCCATGAAGAACTGGAAGAGGTCATGGCGCACCCAATCGGGGAAGCCGTGGCCGATC